>JAHCHD010000119.1 GCA_026129915.1 Bryobacterales bacterium | reverse complement strand
TGACACCGCCATTCGCTCGCATTAGGCGCAAATCCTGGCGCATCACGGCCCGTTCGCCCAACACGAGCCTCTCAAACTCTTCGACGAACGCCGGGGCGTCGTCGTGGTCAATAAACTCAAGCAGGCTCTTATCCAACGACTCGCACGCGGGGAAGCCGGAGAACTCTTCCCAGGCATCGTTGATGTAGCCAATACGTCCCGCCTCATCCAAACGGAACACTGCCGTCTTCAGAAGGGCCAGCAGTTTCTCTTGATCGAATTCGACGTTGACGTTCTCGGGGTCTGACGGTTTGGGCAACCGTAGCCGCAAGACGGCAAGCAGCGGGCGTGTACCTGCTACCAGACCACCGGCAGCCATGATGGCGGGCTGGGAATTCCCCTCACTTGACCAGGTGAGCCGCAACTCCCGGCAGTTAGGTGACTTCTGGAACACTCCGCGAAGGAACGCGGTGATTTCGGAAGGTTCAGCTAAAGGGAAGCACTCCGCTAGCGGGCGCCCCACTAACTGTGTCGAGCTCCGTCCAACCAAAAAAGCAGCGGACTCGTCCAGGTGGTAGAGGACCCCCGAGGCGTCTACCAGACAGACCGTCTCCTCCCAAGGACCACCGCGGGTGACAGCCGAACTGTTCGAGGAGAATCCAGAGTCGATTCCCGGGGAGACCACGAATTGGGGCAAAGTTCCAGTCACGACTGCCTTAAGCCTGACGCTTCAGTACAAAACCGAAGACAGCGGAAGGCGCAAATAAAGAGCCTCCGCCAAGGTACCCCCTTATTGTGGACCGGAATGCTGATTTCTAGTAGAAAAGGGAAGGCGAAGCCGGGAGGGTCCGTACGGGGGATTCGCCGGATCTTTGCCCTTTATCGAGGGTGGTACTACGCAAACCTTACAAAACTCTCTGTATCCAGTACCGCGGCGACGGCACGCACAAAGGATGCTGAGAGCACGAAAACAGCGATCGAGTCCTGGCTGGCCCCCGCTTCCGGCAACGCCCGTTCGTAACTGTTCACGCAGACATCCATCGTCCGCGCGGGCGGGAGGCAGAATGCGCGGGTTCCAGACTCACGGGAAATCCTGAAGAGCGAAGCGAGAACTGGCGGGGAATCGTCCGGCGGCAATCGATTGCTAAACGAATTCGGTGTATGGATTAGCAGTCAGATCCCGCAATCGCGCCATTTCCCGCTCAATCTGATGGGTAACGCGCGCTTCCGCGAACTCCGCTGCCACGCGGATGGCATTCTTGATCGCATTAGGGTTGGAGCGCCCGTGACAAACGATGGTGCAGCCTTGCACGCCCAGCAGCGGGGCGCCTCCATACTCGGAATAGTCGAGTCGCTTCTTGAAGTCAGCGAACGCGGGACGGGCGAGCGCGTAACCAATCTTGCCGGTAATGGTGGCTTCCAGTGATCCGCGGAGGATGTGGCGGATGGTTTCCACCAAACCTTCGCTCACCTTCAGGGCGACATTACCGATAAAGCCATCACAAACCACCACTTCCACCTCGCCGCTGTAGAGGTCCCGGCCCTCCACGTTTCCGATGAAATTGATGGGCAGTTCCTTGAGGAGAGGCGTGGTGGCCTTGGTGAGTTCATTCCCTTTGTGCTCCTCTTCCCCTATGGAGAGGATGCCCACCCGCGGGGAGGCGTAGCCGAAAATTGCCCGCACATAGATTTCACCCATCAAGGCAAACTGCGCGAGCATATTCGGTGTGCAATCGACATTTGCCCCCACGTCAGCCATTACTGCCGGGTGGTCAGGGCCTTTTGCAGTGGGAAAGACGGATGCCAGTGCGGGCCGCTCTACTCCGGGAATGGGGCGAAGCACCATCTTGGCGGTGGCCATTACGGCACCAGTGTTGCCAGCCGAAACAACGCCGTCGGCCTCGCCGTCTCGCACCAGGCGGCAAGCGACGCGAATGGAGCTATCCTTCTTCGTGCGGACAGCCTTTGCCGCGCTATCGTGCATCGTGATGACTTCGCTCGCATGCACAATACGAATCGGAAGCGAGCCTGCGCCGGGAATGGCCCGCAGATGCTCCTGTACTACGGACTCCTGCCCGACCAGAATTACTTCATGGCCGAGTTCGCGAGCGGCCTGCACGGCCCCTTTCACTTCGGAATCGGGGGCGTGGTCTCCGCCCATGGCATCCACTGCAATTCGTTTCATAGCGCGTACTGGCCGAACTGGCATTGGCTGACGTGGCAGGGGATGAACGTTAGACTTCGGCGACTTCAATCACTTCCCGGCCCTTGTAGTATCCGCAATGCGGGCAAGCCCGGTGCGGGAGCTTCCGGCCGCCGCAATTGGGACATTCCGTAAGCCCCTTCGGGGTTAAGAAGTCGTGAGCACGGCGAGTTGACGTGCGGCGCTTCGAGTGGCGTCTCTTTGGATTTGGCATCGTTTCTCCTTCTGGTGAGGGCCTCCCTGAATCGTAGGGAACCAGGAGATTTCCATACGCACTTGTGTGGATGGAACTCCTAAGCTTTCTCGGCCCCAAGGGTTCTTGACCGACCCTACGGCTGTTCCGGCTCGTCTGCTCCGACCGGGCGAAAACCCTCCAGAACACTCCACCGGGGATCCCGGACTACTTCTGTCTTCACTTTCAGCGGCAGCGGCTCTTTGGCACACGCCGGTTCGCAGACCCGCCGCATGGGAAGGTCAAGCAAAATCTGTTCCCGCAACACGTCGTCGAGATCCAAACCCTCGCCGTGATAAAAGGCAAGGTCGATTTCACCGGAGCCAACTTCGCGCTCTTCCTCGGTTGGAGTTGCCTCTTCCGGGAGGTAAGCGAGATCAAAGCTCAGCTTCAGTGGTCGAAAGATCTTTTCCAGACAGCGATCACACGGGAATGAAATCGTTGTCTCCAGCCCCCCGCGCACCAGGATTTCCCGCGTGGACTCCCGATACTGGGCTATCCCTGCCGCCTTCAGTACGGTTTCCTGAATGAAAGGATCGTCTGACAATACGAGGACCCCAGGCTTGAGCTCCAGGTCGAATTCGAGATCCCGAAGCCGGAGGTCAATGGTACTGACAAACATTGGGGACAAAGCCAGTTTACAGGCCCAGTCTCTTAGTATACGGGACTTCGGGCGGGTTTCGCTGGATGCTGGCGCTTTGGCACTTCACGAGTGCTCTCCGGTGGCGGAGAAGCCGGGCTGACTGACTACACAGAAAAGCGATAGTATCGACCCAGGAACGTCGTAGATTGGTGCATCAGGCAGAAAGCAGCCCGATTTCAGGCGAATGCGATCGTTAAAGCGTACGCAGATAGGCGATGAGATTCTTCATCTCGTCGGCATCCAGCAGATCCTCGTAGCCTGGCATGCCGTTGCCGCCATCCTTGATCACCGCGGTAACGTTCTCCTCACTCGCTGCCTTCCCGCTAGCTAACTTGTCTTTCTTGAAGAGACCTTTCAGGGAAGGACCCATTTTGGCTTCATCACTGTCGATATTGTGGCAAATGGAGCACTGCTCGAAAGTTTCCTTTCCCGCCTCGGGATCCCCCTTCGAATCCTGGGCGGCCGCAGCCGGCGCAGGACCCGCCGCTTGCACGAGCTGGACGGAGGCATTGGTGGAACTGGCAACCCGGTCGCCAAAGACTGGAGAATCCGCCGG
This sequence comes from Bryobacterales bacterium, assembly GCA_026129915.1. Lineage (GTDB taxonomy): Bacteria > Acidobacteriota > Terriglobia > Bryobacterales > Bryobacteraceae > JACTMJ01. Next base: position 11,810 of record JAHCHD010000119.1, on the reverse strand, counting down.
TCGCTGCCTGGCCGCGGCGCGCTCCGGCTGAGACTGGGACGAACAGGCGCTGAGCAAACCAAACGCTGAAAGGGCGACAAACATCCACAGCAAACGCACCTGGGCGGTCTTCATAATTCGGCTCTTGCACTCCTTCAGTTGGGAATTGGTCTGTCGTCGGCTGGGGCGTCTGCTCACGAGGTGCGCATCCTCAACTGGGCGCAGAAAGACAAGACGCAAACGCTGCCGGAGAACCTTCCAGTTTCTCTACAATTGTTGCATGAAGTCCCGTCTCATCGTGTTCGCCAAGGATCCGAGACCAGGCAACGTGAAGACGAGGCTTGTGCCGACCCTGGGTGCCGTGGCAGCGGCTGACCTCTATCGTGCGATGGTCCTTGATCTTCTAGACATGCTGATGCGGTTCGCTGCAATTGCGGATATCGAAATCCATTTGGATGCCCATAGTGATTTCTTTCAGCAGTTGCCCGCGAAGACTCGTTTGCAGAAGGGGGAGGGACTGGGTGAGAAACTCCTCCATGCCATTCAGGCGGCGCTAGCTGAGGGAGCACGTTTCGTGACCGTAGTGGGAAGCGACCATCCAGAACTCACCGCAGCTGCTGTGGAGGACCTACTCCGGCCGATAGCGGATATCGTGTACGGACCCGCAAGCGACGGGGGATTCTGGGGCATCACGGCAAGCAAGGGACACCCCGCGATGTTCCGGGGTGTGGAGTGGTCTTCAGGCGGCACGCTGCAAGATTGCCTATCTGCCGCCGCCAAGTGTGGGCTATCAGTGTCGCTCGGCCAGGAGTGTGCGGACGTGGACGAAATTCTCGACCTGCAGCGGCTGGACATGCTTCATGTTGGTGCTCGCACAGCGCAGGCGCTACGCGAGCTAGCGCCCATAATTTCTGGAGCCCAGAATGATGGCTGACAGCGGGCGCATCAGGCGGCGCGGGTGCCTTGCAGGATTGCTCCTCCGGTTAGTTCGCGGAGATAGTCCACCAGGCGCAACTGCCCAACCACGGGCGCCACGCTGTCTGAGGCCGAAATCGCGGGGAGAAACTCCAAAAGGTTGGCTTTTCTGGCATTGAATGGCCGCGTAAGGCTGCCTGTCAGGCGCAAGATAAAGCCCGGGACTCGATAAAGACTGGGTGCCTCCCCCACGTACTGGAATATCTGTTCGGCAATCTCTCGACGGGTTAGGACTTCAGGTCCACCGGCTTCCACCACTTCGGGTCCGGAGAAAAGGTGCTCAACGCAAATCCGGGCTGCATCCTTTGGATGAATAGGGTTCAACCTGGCGTCGCCGCTGCCGATGAGCGGCACCGAGCCAGCGCGCGCCATCTCTACCAGTGGATCGAAGCTCGAATAGGTCCCCGTAATCCGCACGATTGTGAACTTCAGCCCGGATTCTCGCAGGGCTCTTTCGAAGCGCCGGTGGGCGCGCACGTAGGCCGTATTCTCATAGCGCTGCTGCCCGTACACCGAGAGATAAACAAACCGGCCCACTTCTGCTCGCTGCGCTTCCTGCAACAGGTTGAGGTTCGCTTCAAAATCCACTTTGCTGAAGGCTCTCTTGTCCTCATCCTGCATGCAGACGCTTCCGCCCATGCAGGAGAGCACAACATCAATCCGGTTGCAGATGCCGTGGATAGACTCCGGGTTCGTAGCATCACGGATCCAAAGATCGTCCGCAAACAAGCTGACCTTGGCCGCTCGCCAGCGGCGCTGAGAAAGGGTGCGTGTCCAAACGCCCTGTTGGCTTGCCAACTGTAATGCGTGGAAGCCAATTGAGCCACTCGCTCCCGCAATCAAAACTCGCTTCGCCATTCCCGAATTCCTTTCCAGCACGCCATCGGGCATCGTGGCATGCCCGAAACGCAAGATGCGCCGATGAATACAAAAACCAGTGACACCGCAACCGGAGCAGAGGGCGAAACCGTACCAGCGCTCTATTCGTGCGATTCTCTCTGGAGGTCGCCCTACAGCTATTCTCGCTGTAACTTACTGATAAACAAAAGGGCGAAAGTCTCAGAACGAGATCAGTAGTTCTAGTACGAATAGAACTAACTGAGGATCTCTCGACTCCTTCTCCCAGACTTCACCGGCCGACTTCGTCCGGATCCAGCGTCATTGCGCTCGTATGTGACTAATCGGAAGAGGAGGGACGGGCCTTTAGGGCATTGCTTAGGAAAGCGGCGACTCGGTACTGGGAAAACCACTCGGGCCCGCGCCGAAAAAGGCCGCCAGGTCACCCAAACTGGAGGTGCGGCGGTAAGGAGGCAGACTGTCGAAGAAGGTCTGCCCATAGGCCATGCTGCGGATGCGCCTGTCGAGGATGGCCAATACGCCACGGTCACTGCCGCTGCGAATCAGTCGTCCGAACCCTTGCTTCAGCGCGATTGCGGCCTGAGGTACCTGGTATTCGCGGAAGGGGTCGCCACCCGCTGCGGTAATGCGTTGAATCCGTGCGCTAACGACAGGGTCACTGGGCACAGAAAACGGCAGTTTGTCGATCACTACACACGACAGTTGTTCGCCGGGCACATCTACACCCTGCCAGAACGCAGCGGTGGCAAAGAGCACTGCATTTGGAGTCTCCTTGAATTGGTTCAGGAGGTGGTGCTTCGGGGCAGTGCCCTGAAGCAATGTGGGAAAGGGTAGCAACTCGTGCATCTGGTTGTAGAACAGGCGCATTTGTTGGTGGCTGGTAAACAATACAAAGGCGCGTCCCTGAGTAATCTGAAGGATTTGTTCCAGTAATCGGATCGCTTCGGGCGCGTATTCCGGGCTACGAGGGTCAGGGAGCTGAGCGGGGGTGAACAGGATTGCCTGGCTGTTGTAGTCAAAATGGCCATCAACGCGCAACGTGGAGGGAGACTCCACGCCCAACCGGGACGTGATGAATTGAAAGGAATCCGCGACTGCCAAGGTTGCCGAAGTGAGGATCACCGTTTCCACGGCGCCAAACAGCTTTTCACGGAGCAGGTCGCTGACATCCACGGGACAGCTCTGGAGTGAAATCATGCGGCCCCGGCGTTCAACCCAGTGCACTTGTTCTTGGCTCGGGTTTTCCATCCAGGTCTGCAACGTTTCCACCAGAAGCCGTGCGCGACGGAAGAGGGGGGCGAAATCAGCGACGCCTTCCGCTCGCGTCTGGATGGCGCTTCCGGCAAGCGAGAGTGCGAGCAACAGGTCGCCGTATGGCGTCTCTGCCTGAGCCTTCAGGGCCGGGAGATGCTGTGCGCCGACACGCCCCTCCGTTCCGGAAAACACCTGGTAGAACGTCGCGCTCGCGTCGTCCAGAAAATTTACCGCATTCTCCAATTGGGGTTCTTTTCGCTTCAAGGAACGCAAGAGCAGGCGCACGTCACGGGTGAGATCCTGCACCTGGAGGTTGCTTACACTCAGGCCAAAGTACTGGCCGGCGACGTCCTCCACGTCGTGAGCCTCATCAAGCACCAGAACGGAATACTCAGGGATGATCGCCCCGAAATCGGTATCCTTTACCGCGAGGTCAGCAAAAAGCAGATGGTGATTCACAATGATCACGTCGCTCTCGTGGGCTACGCGGTGCATGTTGGTGATGAAGCAGTTTTCGTAGTGGGTGCAACGCTGGCCGGTGCAGCGGTCAGACCGTGCATCGAGTTTGGGCCAGAGGCGGCTATCCTCCGCCAGCCCATGCACTTCCGCGCGATCACCGGTAAGGGTGTGGGTTTCCCATTGGGCTATTTGCTCGAATTCCCGTACTTCCTGGAGACCGTCCAGAATGGCCATTTCAGCCGCGCCATGCAACTTACTCTTACAGAGATAGTTGTTACGGCCCTTCATGTAGCAGACGCGGAGTGGACGGCTCCAGTGCTCTTGAAGTAGCGGCAGGTCCTTATAGAAGAGCTGTTCCTGAAGGTTCTTTGTGCCAGTGGAGATTACAACCCGTTTGCCGGAGACAAGCGCGGGGATGAGGTAGGCCAAGGTCTTCCCGGTACCAGTGCCAGCCTCTACGAGCAGATGGCGGCGCTCCCGGATGGCGGATTCCACGGCGCGGGCCATCCTCAACTGGTCGGGCCGGTGCTCATACAGCGGATGCCAGTTGGATAGGTACCCGTTCCTGGCAAAGAAAGGGTAAACAGTGGAGGCAGTCTCACTGGGCATGGATGGCAATCTTGCCCTTCACGGTAACATCCAGTACATTAACATCCGGTCTCCGCAACACCGCCGCGGAGTTGTGCCTCGTCTGCACTTTCGATCTACCAGCGCGGCAGCAGCTTCAGTGCGCCGTCAGCCTTCCTGCTTTGGTTGGCGGCTTCCATGAAGGCAAAGATCTCCATGGTGGTGTCGTTCGGAACCTGCGGCTTGCCGGTTTTTGCCAACTCCACCACGGCCCGCAGCATGGGGGCGTAGCTGAACGAGGGATTGGCGGGGCTCTGGATGACCGCCTTGTCGCCAAAAGCCACGGCGCCATAGCCGCCCGAGGGAAGGAGCGTCCGTACCACGCCTACTCGACCGTCGCGCCAGTAGCCGGTAATCACCTCGCCATGAGGGCCAGAAACGCGGCTTACCTTTTCGCAGCCCGTTCCCATGATGGTGAACAGGACTTCGATGGGGTGAACGGCGTACCATCCCAGGTCCAACTCGTGATGCTCCTCCAGCGGGCCCGGTCCCCAGGAAATCGCGCCCCGTTGCCCTTTGCCCTCCATTTGCAGAACGAACTCGGAGTAGCGAAGGGAAGAGGTGCTGAACCATGGGACATTGGCATCGCGGGCAATACGTTGCATTTCCTTGGCATCGCTCCAACTGGCGGCAAAGGGCTTGTCGATGAAAACTGGCTTACGGCAGGATACTGCCTCCCGCATCTGTGGAAGGTGTGTGCGCCCGTCGACACTTTCCAGCAGCAGGGCATCCACCAGCGGGCAAAGGTCGCCGATCCGGTCAACGATAGTCACCGCATGCTTTTCTCTCAGTTCCGCAGCGTAGCCCTCTACCCTATCCGCACTCGAGGGGATGTCGGAGGATCCGCCCTTGTAAGCGGCGACGATACGCGCACCAGGAACATGATCAGGGCGCGAGGCGTCGTGGAAGATATTGGCGAAAGCGGTGGCGTGAGACGTATCCGTGCCGATGATGCCGAACCGGACGGGTTGTGCGGACATCAGGGAGGCGAAGCACGTAAGCAGGGCGAAGTAGAGAATGCTGTGGCGGACAATTGTCATGGCGCTTCCTTCAGCTGGTGCTTTATTGTTGCGAGTCAGCGGGCTCAACTGCAACCGATTCGGCGCCAGCAGGGGGTGCTTTCTTCTGGGAATCGTCAGGTGGCCCTGGGTGGGAATCTTCTCCGTCCTGGTTTCGAAATTGCTGTTCTGCTTCCTTAAACCGCCGTTTCGCCCACAGCACCAGTCGTTTTACCGGCGGGAAATAATCCCCGAGAATCAGCAGGCCAGGGATAAGAAAAATCCAGCCCGGCATCACTGGCAAGATCAAACCCACGATTCCTACGACCACCAGGCTGATGCCTAGGAGCATGCGGAGTGTGTGGCGAATCGGACCCATGTTGCAGCGTAGTACTAAAACAAAACCCTAGCGTAAAATAGACGCATTTGCCGTGATTTCTGTTATTCTCAGAGTCGAAAAGGCGAAAAAACAGAGCACTAGATACGAGTACCGCAAACTGTTGGTACCCTAAGTCTAAACGTTGAGGGGTGCGTTGTTCGCATCGCAGACTTAGAAAACTGACGGTTTGACCTCGTAGTAGGATGCTCCGATTGATGGGAACGACGTTCTCGCCAGGTCATTCAAGGACGAACCCAGGGGTCCAGAAATGATGGATGGAAATCAAAGACAAACCGGCCACGAGCGACGGCGCTTTCGCCGGTACCAGATGCAGCTCAACCTGAAAGTGACACGTTACGGTCGGCAAGGTTCGTCCTGGGACGCGATCACTAAGAATATCAGCCGTGGCGGTGTCCTGTTTGCATTGAAGGAACCGCTGGAACCTGGTACGCCGATTGAGTTTTTCGTAGACTTTCCCGAGAAACTCGCGGAGAACGCAACGGTGCGTATGCGTGGCCAAGGGCGGGTAGTGCGGTCGGTGCGCGAGGTATCGAGGGATCCTAAAGATCCCGGCATGTATATCGTTGCTGCGACGATGGACCGCGGAGAGATTCGCCGCCAGTAGGTCCAGAGCAACGTTCGGTTCAGGGGCTGCACAATCCAGACTATGATTGCTGAGAGGCGCTCTTTGAAAGCGGCTGATGCAGAAGCATGCCCGCGCGCGCGTACTCCCTGCGTGTCTGAAATCGGTCTGTGTGTTGCTCATTCCGGCTGAGATCTTTCTTACCGCGTGAGGGGATCGTCCACCTCTGGGGGAGTAGCCTCCATCCATCCGCCGAGGATCGGTTCCAGTTCCCGCATCTTCTCACGCATCATCCAAGCAATTCGGCGATAGCTGAAATGTCCCTTTACGCCGCTTCGGAGTTTTGCGATGTACTCCGCCTCAGCGAAGTCCATCCGGAACAGGAAGCGTGCCCTGCAGGCGAAGGGGAGCAAATATTCGCTCGCTGGCGAGGGCAGGGCGCGGGACGCAGCCAGCGCCGCGTTAATCGCTGCGTGGTAGCCGTCGGCAAGACCAGCATCTTCAATGAGTTGAGGTGTCTCATATCCAAGCAGAGCGGTGTAACCCTGCCGGAATTGCTGGCAGCGGCGGTGCCGGTGCAGATCTCGATAGGCACCAATATCCATCACGATGTCGAAGGCGTAAGGGGCATTGCGGAAGGCACGGGGAAGTTCGTCGTGACGTCCACGAACATTCATCGCCAGATCAACCACCTCGCGGCGCCGAGACTCCGGCCATGACAGCGCAAGATCATAGATCATCCGAAATGGCAGTCCGCAAACGGAGTAAAGCAACGTAGCCGCAATGTCGGCCAATGTATCGGTGGGTTTAAGGAGGTCGACAGGCTCAAAGGCGGCCGGGGATTGGGTGGGCAGATGCTTCGCCGCCCAGTCAGCCAGATTGTGGCGGAGTGCTGGCTCAAATGCATCGGCGTCGACATACTTGGCGAGTGTGGGCGCCATTGGTTCCGCCGGGCTTCCGGGTTCCAGAGTGCAAATGTTAGTGGAAGCGCAGGCTGCGGCTGTTTCCTCGCCAAGTTCGCGCAACTCCTGGTATGGAGACGCCTTCATCCGGCGGATCTGGCGCTCCAAGGTGCGGATGCTCGTAACTTGACCGATATTGGTTGGAATTCCCCAGAAGAGCAGGTAGCGGGCCACATCATAGGCGCGTGCGGCGATATTTCGCTCGTAGGCCCCCTCTTTCATGTCATCGGGACGCGGCAATTGCCTTTTCAAATGTGCGAGCACGCCCGCATGTACCTGTTCATAAGCGTGCAACAATGCGTTCGCCGCCGTGTGGTACTGAACGGTTTGCTCTGAATCCAGCCCGGGAGGGGTCACTACACCCACGCGGGAAAAATCCTGATACCGTGTGGACTTCGCCTGGCCATCCCACAATTGCTCGTCCTCAATCTCGGTGGCCACCAGTTCGGAAATTCCCTCAAAGCACAGGGCCAGATGGCCGAGGTCCGCGATGGAAGCGTGCCCATACTGGAAGTAGAAGCTTTCGAGGAATTTGTGCGAATCGTGGGTGCGTACCCAGTCTAAGGACTGCCGAATGGAATCTGCTGAGCGGCTATAGCGCGCAAGAGCGTACGCGCATTTCTCAGGCGGCATTGGGGCTAGCGGGATTACCCGCGGATGCATGTGTTCAGCCATGGGTTTTTAGTGGATTGCTCCCCAAGATTCTTTCGCTTCGGCCCGGCCGTGTTCGTTGGCAGAACTCTTGCCCGCGCTGGGCTACCGGTGGCTGCTGCCGGCGATCTGAACCAGTTCATGCTTACCCGTCATGGGCCGTTCAGGTGCCGTGAGAGTCTGAGGCGAACGCCAGAAATCCATGTAAGAAACCTGATGTACGCAAGCCACCGTGCAATACGGGGCGCAACCTTTTTCCGTGATGAACTCGCGGCGGATGTCCTCAATCGTATACTCGGCAAGCGGAGTACCGGGGTTTCCACGCTGCTGCGAGCAATAGTGCACCAAGCCCTCTTCGCAGATGTACAGGTAACGGGCACCGGCGCGGCATTTCCAGTTGTTGGACTTGCCATTAGCAATGTTTTCCTGGAAGTAGTTGAGCTGCGCGTAGCTGCTCTTTCCAAGTTTCTTTACGCGCATGTAGACTTTGCGCTCCACGTCACTCAGCGGTCGCAACTGCCCTTCCCCGTCATGAATGATGCCGATAGTGCTGGTGAAGCCCAGTTCCACCGCGCGCCGACCTACAATCAGCGCATCGTGGGGATTGCGGATTCCACCACCTACTACCGAGTTGATGTTGACGTGGAAATCCGCATGGAGGCTCAACAGTTCCAGCTTCTTGTCCAGAACCTTGAGGCTCTTCTTGGAAACCTCATCGGGCATTACGTTGTCGATGCTGATCTGCATGTGGTCGAGACCCGCATCGTTGAGGGCACGTATGCGGTCTGCGGTCAGCAGGTAGCCGTTCGTAATCAATCCGGCGATCATGCCGTTGTAACGGATCCGCCGGAAGACCAGGTCGAGTTCCGGGTGCAGCAGAGGTTCTCCGCCGCTCATGGTGACGATGGATGTGCCGAGGCGGCCCAGGTGGTCGATACGGGCGAGCAGTTCGTCGATGGGGATTGGCTTCGAGAAGTCGTCGTACTCGTTGCAATAGGTGCACGAGAGGTTACAGCGACGGATGGGAATCATGTGCGCCATCACGGGATGTTCGGTATTCCGAATCCCATCCAGCAGCATCTTCACTTCCCGAAGACGACGGCTTGTCGATCGCAGTGTCCGGCGAATTCCCAGCAAGCAATCCTTCTCCTGATCGGCAGGTTAAGGCATCTATCGGGTTCGGTCTTCAGCAACCGACCGCAAACGCCCCAATATGTGATGGTAGCACCGAACGATCATGGGGAAACCTCACTTCGGGGGGTGGAGGGTGCAGAGCTTGGGCTGGTTGGCTGGTTTTCTGGTGGAATGGGCGGAACTGCTGTCGGGGATTGCGGGGAAGCAATGCGTGGTTGGGCATTGCGACGGATTCGGTTTTCTGAAAGCCCGGTCCGGCTGGGGCGTTCCCGCGGTGACTCAAAGACCTTTTGCATAATCGCGCCAACGTAATCCTTTGTTTCGGCGAAGTCAGGGACGCCGTTTGCCTTATCGACCGCCCCTTCCCCGGCGTTGTAGGCGGCAAGCGCAAGGTCGGGACGGCCCTTGTACTTATCAAGGAGACGTCGCAACAGCCGTACGCCTCCGTCGATGTTCTCGCGTGGGTCAAACGGGTCAGTTACTCCAAGTGATTCGGCGGTGCCGGGCATCAACTGCATCATGCCCATTGCTCCTTTGGGGGATACCGCGCAGGGGTAGAAACCCGATTCGCGGCGGACGACTTCGCGGACGAGGTCAAGCGAGATTCCTTCTCGGGTGGCGCTCTCACGCATGAATGCCTCGGCGATCGTGTGGTCGAGGGGTTCACAGTCCGCTGCGGATGTGGGCCCGGTTGCGGACGCGAACGGGATTACCGGATTGTCAGAAAACCATGATGAGACATAGAACCCATCGCTATTGCGACGGGCGCGACCAAGCTGGCGCTGGACGCTTGCGGTTTGTCGCTGCAGAGTGTCGCCGGAAAGCGGGAGAGTAGTGGCGAGTGCCGGCGGTGGCTCCGTTTCAGGCGCAGATTCCCTCGCGGAAGACTGCGTGTCCTGAGCGAGAAGATTGGGGCAGAAGACGACGCCAGCCAGAAGGCAGCCGGTGAGGAAAAGAAAGGGGGCGCGCACGCGGCGCGCCCGGAAGATGGAGGCGAGAACCAATTGCACAAAGTTTGGATCGGCGGGGAGGGGCCGGAGCTTTAGGAAAACTGGGCTGGGCATCCCGAGTGTGGGTTCTCTGCGATTCGAAAGCCTTCAGCAAGGGGGCTATTTCGCGTCTCGCCAGTTCGGGCCAATGCCCACTTCGGCCACTAGGGGGACTCGCAGGGAGGCGGCCGATTGCATCTCGTGCCGAACCAGGTTGCTGAGGGCCTCAACCTCACCGGGAGGCGCCTCAAGTACCAATTCGTCATGTACTTGCAGCAACATGCGCGATTGCATGCCCCTTGCGGCAAGCTCGTGGTCAATCCTGATCATCGCTACTTTGATTAGATCCGCCGCCGCTCCCTGCAATGGTGTATTCACCGCGGTGCGTTCCGCGAAGGATCGGGCGTTGGGGTTGCGGGCATCGATATCCGGAATGGGTCGAACCCTCCCGAACATGGTGCGCGTGAAGCCTGATGCGCGTACTTCAGCTATCGTGCGCTCAATCCATTGCTGGACGCCCCGATAGCGCCGGAAATAGTTGTCGATATAGGTCTCGGCTTCCTTCTTGGGGATGCCGAGTTGGGTGGCAAGGCCAAAGGCGGTTTGCCCGTAGACAATGCCAAAGTTCACTGCCTTCGCGTTGCGGCGCATTTCTGCATTGACGAGTTCCGGCATTACGCCGAAGACCTCGGCGGCGGTGCGGGTGTGGATGTCCTCGCCCCTCTGAAAGGAATCCATGAGCACGGGGTCCTCGGAAAGGTGGGCGAGCAGTCGCAGTTCGATTTGGGAATAGTCCGCTGACAGTAGCCGCCAACCGTCTTCAGGAACAAAGGCGGCCCGGATCTCACGACCCTGTTCGGTGCGGATGGGGATGTTTTGCAGGTTGGGGTTTGAAGAGGACAAGCGACCGGTGGCTGCACCCGCCTGGTTAAAGCTCGTGTGAATACGCCCAGTGGCGGGCCGGATAAGGGCCGGCAGGGCATCGACGTAGGTGCCCTTGAGCTTCGAGATCTGGCGGTACTCCAGCAGCAAAGCGGCGATCGGGTACTGGACGGCGAGTGCCTCCAGAATGTCGGCGGCAGTGGAGTATACCTTGCCCTTGCCGGTCTTTGTGGGGGCGGGGAGCCTAAGTTCGTCGAACAGGATTTTGGCCAGTTGCTGTGGGGAGTTGATGTTGAACTCGTGGCCTGCCAGTTCGTAGATTTGAGCCGAAAGCGCCAGGATCTGGGTCTCCATGCGCTGAGAGATGACGCTGAGGGTGGCGCTATCGACGCGGACGCCGGTGGATTCCATCCGGGCCAGCACGGGCGAGAGGGGAAGGTCGATGTCGCGATAGACGGCTTCAAGCTGGCGTTCCCGTAGCTCAGGGAGCATATCGTCGCGCAAGCGCAACAGCAGGCTGGCTACAGCGGCGAGATTGGGGTCGAGTCCCTGCTGGAAGCGCTTCTCGCAGAGTGCCGCAAGGGTGGCTGCGGAGGGTTCGGCATAGAGCAGGAAGCCCATCAGGAAGACGTCGTCTACGGGGCCAAGCATGGCGGACGGGCTGGGCGCGGTATTCAGCAGATGCTGTTTGTAGTCGTACAGCACTTTGGTTAGAGAGGGGTCAGCGAGCCACCGCTGCACGCTGGGGGTGGCGCTTGCGGGCAGGCTGCGTACGACATCGGGGCTGAGGGCCACAAAGCAGGCGGGCGTCTCTTCGAGAGTAGCCGAGTGGTCGGATGGAGCCGTGACCAGGGAAAATGCGCCAGCCTGGCGAAGCTCCCGATCGAGAATGGCTAGCTCATCTGCGGTGGCGGCGGACTGAAGGTCGCGATGCGCCGAGGCCGTTACGGATTGCACCTCTCGAAGGGCGCGGTGGAACTCAAGGTCGCGATAGACCGCCTCAAGGGCTGCGGGGTCAGGTTCGGCGCAACGCAACGATTCAAGCTCGACGGGGACGGGGGCATCGGTGCGGATGCGGGC
>JAHCHD010000118.1 GCA_026129915.1 Bryobacterales bacterium | reverse complement strand
TCTGCGGCCACCATTTCTGGCGGCGAGGCACAGCGCATCCGGCTTGCCACCCAGATTGGCAGCAAGTTGCGCGGCGTGCTGTATGTGCTGGACGAACCTTCCATCGGCCTTCACCCCCGCGACAACCTGAGGCTGCTGAATACCCTGATGCACCTGCGCGACTTAGGCAACACGGTGATTGTGGTGGAGCACGACCAGGAGACCATCGAGCGCGCAGACCACGTAGTGGATCTGGGTCCCGGCGCGGGCAGGCTGGGCGGGCACGTGGTGGCTGAGGGTACACCCGACGAAGTTGCCAACGCGCCGGATTCGTTAACAGGCGCCTACCTTTCGCACCGCCGGCGGATTGAGATTCCCACGGAGCGCCGCGCGGGCAACGGGAAACACTTAACGGTTCACGGTGGACGGGAACACAACCTGAAGGATGTCACGGTGTCGTTTCCCCTCGGCACGCTCTGCCTGGTGACCGGGGTGTCAGGCAGCGGCAAGTCGACATTGGTGAACGACATCCTCTACCGGGCGCTGGCTCAGGAGATCTGGGGTTCAAAAGCCGCGCCGGGTGCGCACGACCGGATTACGGGACTCGAGCACATTGACAAGGTGATCGAGATCGACCAGTCGCCCATCGGACGAACGCCCCGCTCCAATCCCGCCACCTACACCGGCGCCTTTACTCCCATCCGAGAGATCTACTCAATGCTTCCCGAATCGAGGGAACGCGGCTACCGCGCGGGACGATTCAGCTTCAACGTGAAAGGCGGACGCTGCGAGGCCTGCAGCGGCGACGGATTGAAGCGCATCGAGATGAATTTTCTGCCCGACGTTTACGTCACCTGCGATTCCTGTAAGGGGCGTCGCTACAACCAGGAGACACTGGAGGTGAAGTACAAGGGCCACTCGATTGCCGATCTGCTCGATAGCACGATCGAAGACGCCCTTGAGGTGCTGCGAAATCTGCCCCAAATTGAACCCAAGCTGCAAACGCTGGTGGATGTCGGACTCGGCTATGTGCACCTTGGACAGTCTTCCACCACGCTGTCGGGAGGGGAGGCGCAGCGCATCAAACTAGCCAAGGAGCTCAGCAAACGGCAGACCGGGAAAACGGTGTATATCCTTGATGAGCCTACCACCGGGCTACACTTTGAAGACGTGCGCCGCCTGTTGGATGTATTGCACCAGTTAACCGATAAGGGCAACACGGTGATCGTGATCGAGCACAATCTGGATATGATCAAGGCTGCCGACTGGGTGATCGATATGGGTCCGGAAGGCGGAGAAGACGGGGGAACGGTGGTTGCAACCGGCACGCCAGAAGCTATCCTGCGATGCAAACAATCGGCCACTGGCGAAGCCTTGGCCAGGTTTCTGCTGGCCGAAGGGGTGTCATAGCTAGAGGGATCAACCGCGCCAGAGTGATCAGCAAACGGCAGCAAATCCATGCAAGACGAATTTGAAGCGCAGTCCAAGGAATCCGCTGAAGCCACGGTGGAAAGCATCGCCTTGCCTGAAACGGCAGTGGATGGGGAACCCGTTTCTTCTGGAAGCGATGGCCCCCCTCTTCGCCCCTATCCCTTCTGGGACTGGCTGGATGCAGTGCTCTTCGCCGTGGTGCTGGTTGTTCTGCTGGTCGTCACGGTGCTCATCAGCTCTGTGGCGCACATGTACGGACTGGTGGGAATGGCGCCCGCCGCAATCATCGCGCAGGGCGTGGCAATGGGAGCGGCAATCTTCGCCTTATCCCGCTTGCTGCGGATACGCTACGGTGTGGGATTGCGCAAGGCTCTCCACTTGGATTCACCTAGCCGTGTGATGCTGTTTTGCGGAATGGGGCTAGCAACTGCGGTACTGGTGTCCATCATGGGCTACGTGCTGAAGCTCTCTGAGATGGACATGCCAATGAAGGAGTTCATCCGCACAGACTTTGACCTGCTAGTGGTGGGCATCGGAGCCGTCACTTTTGGTCCTCTATTCGAAGAACTGATTTTCCGGGGATTCCTGCAGCCCCTGTTCGGCAAGCTGCTAGGTATCATGCCCGGCATCCTTGCAACCGCACTGCTATTTGCCCTGCCTCACGGGCCGCAGTATGGCTGGCACTGGCAGCATCTGCTGGTGATCACTTCCGCGGGTGTCATTTTCGGGCTCATCCGCTGGCGGGCGGCCTCCACCACTGCGTCCACCATTGCACACGCCGCCTACAACCTGTTCCTGGTGATTGCGGCCTTCGTGCAGCGCGCCAACGGGCTGGATTCCTAGGCAACACCAGAGGCGCCACCCGATTACGCCCAGCCAGACGCTATTCCTGGTTGTCGTTGTATTCGTCCAGCCAAGCCATCTGGATGGCTTCCAGCTTGCCTTCGGTTGAGCTCATCGGATCGTCGTCAAAGCTTTCCAGCTCAGTGATCCACTTGTGCATGTCGGTGAAACGCACATTCAGTGGATCCTGTTCCGGATAGGCCTCATACAGCGCATAGGCGATATCGTCGATTTGGTCCCAGGTGAGTCCCATTAGATTTTCGTTCCTTTCAGCGCGCCGCCGACGGCGGTGTTCACCATCGTCTCGGCAAGCGACATGGTGGCATCGTTCAGTTCGTCGATCTTCTTGCGAATCAAATTGTGGTTGTCCGCATGATAGACCGTCAGCAGTTCGTTGTGCTTGCGGTCGATCTGTGCGAGGGCGTCTTCGCTCAGCGTATCCCAAGCGGAGTTGGTGCGGGCCTTGTCCAATGCCAGTAGGATGCGATCCGCCTCCACGCGAGCTTCGCGGACCTGACGTTCCCGCAGATCGTCCTCCGCCTTGTCGTAGGCTTCCTCGATCATGGCCTCCACCTGGGAGTCCGTCAGGCCATAGGAGGGCTTCACCTCCACGGCCTGTTCCTTGCCGGTGCGCACATCGCGGGCGCTGACGTTCAGAATGCCGTTGGCGTCAATCAGGAAGCGCACCTCAATCTTGGCAAGGCCAGCGGGCAATGGGTCAATATCCTTCAAGTCGAACCGGGCGAGGCTGCGGCAATCGCGCACCAGTTCACGCTCTCCCTGTAGCACATGGATAAGCACGTTGCGTTGGCCATCCACGGCAGTAGTAAACGTCTCCGCGGCACTGGCTGGGATGGTGGTGTTGCGGTGAATAAGTTTGGCTACCACGCCGCCCATCGTTTCAATGCCTAACGAAAGCGGTGTCACGTCGAGCAGCAGCTTATCCTCCACTGCGCCCGTGAGAATGCCTGCCTGCACCGCGGCGCCCAGGGCCACCACTTCGTCGGGATTCAGCTCCGTATGCGGCTTGGCACGGAACAGGCGCTCTACCGCCTGGCGCACCAGCGGGATACGGGTGGATCCGCCTACCAGCACCACCTCGTCGATCTGTTCCGGCGTCACCCCGGCATCCTTCATGCACTGCCGGCAGGGGCCGAGGGTTTTCTCCACAAAGCTGGCTATCAGATGGTCATACTGCGCCCGGCTCAGAGCCCGCTCATACGTGCGTCCGTCAAATTCGAAATGAATCGAAACCTCGGGAACAAATGAGAGCTCTTCCTTCGCGCGAATCACTGCCCTGCGCAGGCGCTGTACCAGCTGAGTGTGCGAGCCGAGCATTTCCGGCGCGAAACCCCAATCGCTGGCAATGTCCTCAATGGCGATTGCCAGAAGCAGATTGTCGATGTCGTCGCCGCCAAGGTGCGTGTCCCCATTCGTGGCGAGCACTTCGAAAATGCCGTCATGCAGCCGGAGAATCGAGATGTCGAAGGTTCCGCCGCCCAGGTCATACACCGCAATTACGCCTTGGTTGCGCTTGTCGAGGCCGTAAGCCAGGCTGGCCGCTGTGGGTTCATTCACAAGTCGTAGCACTTCCAGGCCTGCCAGACGTCCGGCATCCCGAGTGGCCTGCCGCTGCGCATCGTTGAAGTAAGCAGGCACGGTGACCACCGCCTGCTTCACTTCCACTCCCAAGGCCTCTTCTGCGTTCTGCTTCAGCTTCAGCAGAATCTGCGCCGAAACCTCGGGCGGAGTGAGCAACTTCTCCCCAAGCTTCAACCGCAGTACGGAATCCTGTTCCTCCGCCAGATGAAAGGGGAATAGCTTGAGCTCTTCGCCCACGTCGCCAAAGCTGCGCCCCATTAGGCGTTTCACTGAATAGATTGCCTTCTCTGGGGATTCGATCAGCACTTCGCGTGCGGCTTCTCCCACCAGGAAGCCCTGTTCCTTGCTCCAGGCGACTACGCTCGGCACGATGCGCTCGCCATCAGACCCTTCCATGATTTCCGGAGCGGTGAGCCCCATGTGCGCCACCAGGCTATTCGTGGTGCCAAGGTCAATGCCAATCACCACGTCGCGCGAATCTTCGAACTCAATCTGAAACAGGTTGTCCATAGTTGTTCCTGGCACTACCGGTTCACGCGGTCAACCACCTGCGAGCCGCGAATTCTTAACGTCAAACCGCTCCGGCAAGTGCAGCGTCCACATCCCGCACCAAATTTTGGATATAGCGGCGGCGATTGAGGATCGCGCGAATCTCAGCAAGCGCTTCCCGTGTGCGTTGCGTATCCCAAGTGGAGAACAGGTCGCCCAGCGCACGGTCGCAATCTCCGCGCATCGCTAGGAAACGCTCCTCAGCCTCCACCAGATGCGGGCGGGCATCCTCGTCCCCGCCCCGCAGTTCGTCCAATGCCATGTTCAGCTCGAACACCTCTTCAAGCAGTTCCGGGGGGACGTTGTTCGATCGCTGTTCGCCAATATCAAAGCCATAACGCGCCAGGACGTATTCGGCACGCTGCAGCGGGTCCTTCAAGGTGCGGTAACCGTCGTTCAGCAGGCTGCTGGCACGCAAAGACTCCTCGCGCTCCGCGGGGTTCGCCCGCGCGAATCGGTCGGGGTGCAGCAGGCGGCTGCGTTCATAGAAGCGCTTCTGCAGGTCGTCGGGATCCAGGGCAAGCTGCTCTGGCAATCCGAGAAATGCGTAGAAGTCTGGGTTGGGTGCTTCCAACTGCTGGCGGATTTCCTCGGGAATCAAAACTGCGGAGTTGCTGACAGATGCCATGGCAGTTACGCCGTGAAGCTGGTGCCACAGCCACAAGCCTTCTTCGCGTTCGGATTCTCAAAAGCGAAGCCGGATTGCATCAGCGATTCCTTGTAGTCCAGCGTCATGCCCTTAAGGTAGATCATGCTCTTGGGGTCAACAAAGATCTTTACGTCGTCGAAGGTCATCACGTGG
Organism: Bryobacterales bacterium; assembly: GCA_026129915.1. GTDB lineage: Bacteria > Acidobacteriota > Terriglobia > Bryobacterales > Bryobacteraceae > JACTMJ01. The sequence continues at coordinate 10,303 of JAHCHD010000118.1, read as the reverse complement.
TCGCGGGCGCGCTCTTTGGCGTCGAACTTGAACTGGTAGCTGAGTCCGGAGCAGCCGCCTCCAAGCACACCCAGGCGCAGGCCACCCTGCACGTCGTGCTTGGCGAAAATCTCGCGAATCTTTGCCACTGCCTTGGGGGTCACGTCGATGTGGGCAGCGGCGTCAACGGGTTGGCCGGTCCCCGGGTTGGTTTCGAGTTGCTGCAAATCTACCATGGCAGTCTCCTTTCGGTTGACACGGAAGGCCAGCCAGCATTGCTTGCGGCGGGTACACCTGCAATCGACTGGCTGGCCCAGGAAAACCAGCGACGAGCCTTAAGCGTTAGCGGCTTCGGCTTCCACCAGGCCAGCTTTCACCTTGTAATCCTGAATGGCAGCCTTAATGGCATCCTCCGCCAGCACTGAGCAGTGGATCTTCACAGGCGGAAGCGCCAGTTCATTCACGATGTCAGTGTTTTTGATGGCCAATGCTTCGTCCACGTTCTTGCCCTTTAGCCACTCAGTCGCAAGGGAGGAACTGGCGATGGCGCTGCCGCACCCAAAGGTCTTGAATTTAGCGTCTTCGATAACGCCTGTTTCGGGGTTCACCTTCACTTGCAGCTTCATCACGTCGCCACATTCGGGTGCGCCTACCATTCCGGTGCCGACATACGGATCCTTCTTATCGAGGGAGCCTACGTTGCGCGGATTGTTGTAATGATCGAGAACCTTGTCGGAATAAGCCATTGTCTTCTTCTCTCCTCTGCGGAAACTGTTTCTTCCCTAGATAACCCTAGTGGCCGGTCCACTGAATGCTGTTTAGGTCGACGCCCTCTTTCACCAGTTCGTACAACGGCGAAAGCTCACGCAACTTCAATACCACCTGGATGATCTTCTCGGCCGCGTAGTCAACCTCTTCCTGCGTGGTGAAGCGGCCAAGGCCAAACCGGATAGAACTGTGGGCCAAGTCGTCACCCGCGCCCAAAGCTTTCAGCACATAGCTGGGCTCCAGGGTGGCTGAAGTGCATGCGGACCCGCTGGATACCGCAATGTCGTTGATGCCCATCAGCAGGCTTTCGCCTTCCACGTACGCGAAACTGATGTTTAGGTTGTGGGGCAGACGGTGCTCAATGCTGCCGTTGATGTATACCTCATCCAGTTCCGCCATGATGCGGTCCTTCAGCCGGTCGCGCAACCCGCTGAGCCGCTCTGCTTCGGCAGCCATTTCGTCCTTGCAGAGGGCGCAGGCCTCACCCAAGCCCACGATTCCTGGCACATTCAGCGTGCCTGAACGCATGCCGCGCTCGTGTCCGCCACCATCCATCTGGGCAGTGAGCTGCACACGCGGGCTCTTGCGCCGCACGTAGAGGGCTCCACAGCCCTTTGGGCCATACATCTTGTGAGCGGTGAAGGAGAGCAAGTCAATGTTGTCGCCAATCACACTCACGGGAATCTTGCCCACCGCCTGCGTTGCGTCGGTGTGGAATAGCACGCCGCGCTCTTTGCAAATGGCGCCGATTTCCCGCATCGGCTGTATGACACCGATCTCGTTGTTGGCGTACATGATGCTCACGAGAATCGTTCTGTCAGTAATCGCTTCACGCAGCATGTCGAGGTCTACAAGACCGTCCGGCTTCACCGGCAGATAGGTAACCTTGCAACCCTGCTTCTCCAAACGCTTGCACGCGTCGAGGATCGCTTTGTGCTCGGTAGCGGCGGTGATGATGTGGTTGCCGCGCTCGGCGTACATCTCCGTAACGCCCTTCAAGGCCAGGTTGTTGCTTTCCGTGGCGCCGCTGGTGAAGACGATCTCCTTCTTATTGGCGCCAATCAGGTCAGCCGCCTGGGTGCGGGCCTTCTCCACAGCCTCCTCTGCTTCCCAGCCAAAGCTATGGTTGCGGCTCGCAGCGTTCCCAAACCGCGCGCCAAAGTAGGGCAGCATGGCTTCGAGCACACGTTGGTCCATCGGCGTCGTGGCGTGGTTATCAAGATAAATCGGCGTATTCATGGGTATCTGTCAGGACCTCACAAGTTCTTCAAGGGCAATGAATTGGTGGCGGCCGCGCGCCGGTGATGCTGCTTCGCCAGAGGGAATGTCCCCCGTGGAAATGTCCGCAATCGTGATGCTATTCAAGAGATTGCTGATCGCCCCATGCACTTTGCGTAGCGGCTCGCGCACCGTGCAGTTGTTTGAGTGGTCGCACTCCTGATCGTCGTGAAAGCAGGAAGTGAGGATCACCGGACCATCGATGGTGTGAATTACATCCAGCACACTCATCTCGTCGGCTGGCCGAGCCAAGCGATAGCCGCCGTTGGTTCCCTGCAGTGATTCCAGAAACCCGCTGCGCGCCAGACGTTGCAGCACTTTCGACAGAAGCGGGAGCGGGATGCCATACTGCTCCGCAATCTGCTTGGCGCTGGAGCTTTCCATCAGCACGCCGGACATCGCCAAATGACGAAGGGCGATGAGACCGTAATCCGCTTTCTTGGTGAGCTTCAGCATACCAATTCAGGACCCTTTCAGTCCTACATAAAATCATAGCGACCCTGTCTGGCGCAGTCAAATGTTTTTATGTCGAACACCTATAGGATGAAAAGAATCCCGCGGGGGATTCGTTCTGGGGCAGAACCTTTGAAAAATGTTCTAGTTGCAAGTGATTATCAATTCCTGCCGACGGACGGCTTGGGAGTCCCAACGTGGGCCTAAGGTCCTGGTTGCCCAACCGTTGGTACAGGTGGTGGCATCAGCGATTCCGACACCATCGGGCTGCTGCCAGCACTTTCTCGCTGGCATCCACGCTAAACTCTTTAGTGAATGGCTGCCCTTGTTCACCAGCAGCACATCTCGCCGATTCCATTTCTTTGTTAGTGAGTACCAAAATGGGCCGTTTTCTTCGGCGACTTGCGCCAACTGCGTCCGCTGTTCTGCTCATGCTGCTGTGCGCCTCGAATCTGCCTTTGCGGGCACAGAAGAATTTTTCAGGCAGCGCGGAAATCCGCTTTTCTTTAGAAAAGCTTCAAGTTACGGGTAGTGCGCTAATGATCGCCGCCCATCCTGATGACGAAAACACCGCGGTGATTGCCTACTTCGCGCGGGGCCGCAAAATACACACCGGATACCTCTCGCTGAACCGGGGCGAGGGCGGTCAGAATCTGCTAGGCGCGGAACAGGGCGCCCTCATTGGCCTCATTCGAACCCAGGAATTGTTGCGGGCACGGGAGATTGACGGTGGCGTGCAGTCATTCACCCGTGTTGTGGATTTCGGCTTCTCCAAAGTGGCCTCTGAAACCCTTGGCAAATGGGGCAAGGAAAACGCTCTGCGCGACGTTGTCTGGGTGATCCGTCAATTCCAGCCAGATGTAATCATCAACCGGTTCTCAGGGTCACCCATGGATGGCCATGGCCATCACCAATCTTCCGCCCTGCTCAGTAAGGAAGCTTTTCATGCCGCAGCGGACCCCAGCCACTTTCCCGAGCAATTGAGATGGGTGAAACCCTGGCAGGCGAAGCGGCTGTTTTGGAATACCTTTACCTGGCGGAACGTGGATGAGCAGCTTCCACAGAACCAGAAGCGGCTCACTCTGGCCACCGGAGATTATGACCCACTGCTTGGCTACTCCTACCAGGAAGTCGCTGGAATGAGTCGCAGCATGCACCGCAGTCAGACCATGGGTGCGCCGGAACGCAAGGGTGAAGCCAAAGACTACCTTGTACATCTTGACGGTGCTCCCGCGGAAAGTGATCCATTCGAGGGAATCGACACCACCTGGGGGCGTGTACCCGGAGCGGAGGAGGTTCAGCGTCTCCTCGGCGATGCCCTTGCCGCGTACGATTTCCTCAATCCGGCGGATTCCGTCCCTGCCCTGCTGAAAGCGCGCAAGTCGATGCTCGCTCTGGAACGGAGTCCCTTGGTTGCCCGCAAACTGCTTGAGCTGGAGGAAGTAATCGGCCGCTGTGCTGGGTTGTGGCTGGACGCCAGCGCCTCCCATTACGAAGTGGTGCCGGGCATGACAATGCGGCTGAACCTGGAGATGGTAAATCGCTCGCTGCTGCCCGTCTCTGTGGTCGCAGCGGAGGTGATTGGGCAGCTGGGAGGAGCCTCGGGGTTGAACGAGCCTCTCATTCTGATGCCCAACCAGCGCGAAGTCAAACCGCTCGCAATTCCCATCCCGGAGGACTATCCAATCTCGCAGCCCTACTGGCTGAAGGAAGCGGCAAAGAACGATCTCTATCAGATTGCACCCGAAGATGAACCCCTCGTGGGCATGCCTGAATCTCCAGCTTCCTATCATGTTCACTTCAGCGTGCAGATTGGCAAAGGGGCCGAAGCTCAGCTCATCACCTACACACGCCCGGTCCATCACCGCTACGTGGACCCTCTCTATGGCGAACTCACCAGACCCCTGGTGGTGGCGCCCAAAATTACCTTGGAGCTTGGGCAACAGAGCGTTCTGTTTCCCACCACGGCTGCCCGTCGCGTGGACGTGACCGTCACCAGCCACCAGCCGAAATTGGAAGGCGAGGTAATGATACAACTGCCTGACGGTTGGACGGCAACGCCCTCAAAGGTTCCATTCCAAGTTGCGGGCATCGGAGAGAAGCTTACGGTTTCTTTTCACGTGACGCCTCCAAGTCATTCCGCCAAGGCGGAACTTCAGGTAGTGGCGACGGTGGGTGGTCAGCGCTACGACCGCGGGATGATTGTGGTGCACTATCCTCACTTTCCCCCGCAAACCCTCTTTCCCCGCCAAACCGCCAACCTCGTTCGCGAACCTGTCGAACTGCTTTCCCGGAAGATTGGATACGTGATGGGGGCGGGCGACGAAATCCCGCGCAGTCTGGAGCAGATGGGCGCCGCGGTCACTCTGCTGACGGAGAACGATTTATCAAGAGGCGATCTTTCGGCTTACGACGCCATCATCACCGGCGTGCGGGCCTATAACACCCGGCCCGATTTGGTAGCCAGCCAAAAACGACTCTTGGATTACGTGCAGCAGGGCGGAACGCTAGTGACTCAGTACAACACCACCCGGTTCTTTGGCGCGGGTGCTGCAGACCCCATTGAGGGTGTCCAACTGGGACCGTATCCCTTTCAGATTGGCCGTGACCGGGTAAGCGTTGAAGACGCTCCCGTTACGGTCTTGCGACCGGACCACCCCTTGCTGAACCGTCCAAACCGGATACAGCCGTCTGACTTTGAAGGCTGGGTGCAGGAGCGCGGATTGTATTTTCCGTCGAAGTTTGACGATCGATACGAAACCGTAGTCGCTACCCACGATCCGGACGAAGAATCCTTGACAGGCGGGATCCTTTACGCTCGCTCTGGCAAAGGCGTCTACGTCTTCACTAGCTACTCGTGGTTCCGCCAACTTCCCGCCGGTGTCCCTGGGGCCAGCAAGCTCTTCGCCAACCTGGTGAGCGCGGGAAAGGCGGCGGCACGCTGATGCAGCGCAGGAGCCGAGGCTGCGGAGACGGAAGATGACCCCTCCGCGGCTGCTTTGGCTCTATCTGCTGCTGGTGTTATACCTTTGCCTCTATCCGTGGAACTTCCAGCCGGAACCCACGAGTCCCCTTTTGGGTTGGCACTTGCCTCAGGGGCGATCGTTCTACGTCGACGGCATTCTGAATCTGCTACTGTTGCTCCCGCTGGGATTCGGCGGAATGGTGGTACTTCGCACACGGTGGCGGTGGCTCCTGGTGCCTTTCGCCGCATTCGGCCTTTCCGCTGCCGTAGAGTCAATGCAGGCGTACCTGCCCACCAGGGACAGCAGCGCTTGGGACGTAATCTACAATACGACGGGAGCTGTGCTTGGCATGGCTCTGGCAACTATCCTCGGACTGCGCGTTTCACCCAAGGCACGCCCCAATTTCTCAGGGGAAATCAACTTCCGCGTGGCCGCGCTTCTCTCGCTTTTTGTTGTGGCGCAGTTCTTCCCATTTATCCCGGTTCTCCGGATGCCGCATCTGCGGGCCGCCATGCTCGCGCTCCCCGAATTGCCAGATGCGATGACGGGCCTAACCGCATTCACTACCTTTCTGATTGCCACCGCGCTTATCGGACAGCTAACAAACCACCCGCTGAAGGGCGGCGTTGCCACGGTTGCGCTGCTAGGCTTTCTGGGTGCCAGGGTAGTCTTTCCAGGGGGAATTCATCCTGGGGGCGCAATTGCGGCCAGCGCCGCCGGAGCTTTCGCCGGGGAGTATCTTCCCTGGAGGATTGTTCGGCAATGGCTCGGTCCTGCGCTGCTACTTTACTTGGCTTTCCGTCAGCTATACCCTTTTCAGTTCGTGGCGGAACAGCAACGTTTCTACTGGGTACCCTTCGACAGCGTCCTTCAGTTGAAAACGGAATATGGCTTGAGGATCCTGCTGGAAAAGTGCTTTGTCTATGGTTCCACCGTCTGGCTGCTCTCCGCTCGCGTGGGGAATCTCGCGCTCGCCACCGCGGCATGTGCCGGCGTTCTGGCATTGGGCGAGGTCGCTCAGGTGTGGATTCCCGGCCGAACCCCTGACACGCTTGACCCCAGTCTCGCGATCCTTGCCGGGTTGGCTCTGGCCGCATTTCCTCGCGCCTACCGCTGCAAGCCCCTGTGATGGGTTCACTCCGACGCTTCGTTGCCTGCAAATTCATCCAGATTCATGGCCAGGCGAGAATGCTTGCGCAACGCCCTCACGGAATCAGCATGAGCAAAGCCTGCCCGGCGTAAGCGGCCGTAGGCTCGCTGCAGCTGTTTGGGTTCCTCCAGCTTTTCCCCCAGTAGGAACCCAGCCAGCTTTTCCCGCAGGAACCGCAACGCCAAGTCCCGTTCGTCAACGCCGTGATAAGCAGACTGAATGCCTTCAGCAACCGCTGATTCCCGCAACTGGCGCATGCGCAAGTCTTCTTCCGCGCGCTTTCGCCCCACCAGCCTCTGCTCTCGCGCCTGCAGCGCCTTTCGCCCGGCTACCCGGGCGTCGTCAAGAAACCCAGCTTCGCTTAGCTTGGCCATCACCCAGGAAACATCTGCCTCGGCATGGGCTCTTGGCCGCAGTCGCGCTTCGATCTCGGCATGGGCGTAATCCTGCTTGCCCAGTAAGCGCAGTGCCTTATCGAGAAGATCGTCGCGCCCTAATCGGGCAGGAATCTGGGTTTCCTCATCCATATTGCTCGTCGGCGGCCCGGATGGTGGAAACACATCACGGACACCAATCCTCATATTTCTAGAGTGTTTCGTCTCGTCCGCCACCGTCAATCGGAGTATTCTAGAAATGTTGGGAGTGGCTGCGGATGCTGGCGACAACAAACGTAGCAACTGGAGGAGCAAACTATGGCTGAAGACAACAAGTTTCCGTATTTTCTGCTGGGCTTGGGTGTAGGATTTGTAGCGGGCATCCTGGCCGCGCCCCGTTCGGGCGAAGAAACGATGCACTATATCAAGGAGAAGGCCGTTGAAGGTAAGGACTACCTGATGCGCCAACAGGAGACCTTGAAGGAAGGCGCCCAGGCTGCCGTCGAGAAAGGCAAGGATGCCGTGCTGCGCCAGAAGGAGCAGATTGCTGCCGCCTATGAGGCAGGCAGACAGGCTTACCGCGAGTCAGTCAGTGGTAACGCTTCTGGAATTGGCGACGGGGTTGCTGGCGACGGCGAGTCCATTTAGGCGTTTCGAGCTCGGGCGACGGCGGTTTGCCCATCGATCGTCGTCGCCGGGCTATCCGTTCTTTCAGGCAAAGGCTCGATTTTTTACATAAAGGGGATCCCCTCACCGATGGACGCCCAACTGTCGAACGAAATAGTCACCATCGCGATTATCGTCATCGCCATCGCCGTTGTACTGCAGACCATCTCGGCGGTAGTTTCCGCCATGGCCACGATGAAGGTGAAGGCCGCAGTGGATGACGCCCGACGACAGATAGAACCCGTTGCGGCGCAAGCAATGGAAGTCCTGGGAGAGACCCGTTCTGCCGTCCACGCCACCAATGAAAAGCTGCAGCCCATACTGTCGTCCGCCATTCGCATCACGGCGGATATGCAGGAGATTACTCGGAAAGCCAATGACGTAGCCAGCCGCAGCCAAGCACAGGCGGAACGGCTCGACGAGGCGCTCACCGATACTGTTGACCGCGTGCGCGTTCAATTGGACAATGTGGAGTCTACAGTCGAGCACGTTCTCAAGAACGTGCGGGACACGTCCAATCACGTGAATCAGGGCATCGTCAGCCCCATCCGCAAAATGAACGGCCTGGTGAACGGGGTGAGTGCCGCTCTGGGTTTTCTACTGCAAGGGCGGACCACCGTGCAGCGCGCCACGCATGAAGATGAGATGTTCATTTAGCGCTGGCTTGGCTGGCCACACCGTGCCCCTTGCCTCTATGCTCTGCAGTTGGTATGGCTGCGCTTCTCTGCGTATTGGTCTCATCCTCTGGGCTGCCGCGTGGGCTGCTTCTGGTGCGGCCACCGCCCAAACCAACTCCACTTCGCTGGCCGACCTTGCCGCCCAGATCAAGAGTGCGCCGCTTGACCCAGACGAGTGCTACCGTGTTCGCGACTTCGACTTCACGCGCGAAGACGCCCGGATTTACTTAACCGACGGTTTCCTGATCTTCGGCAAGGAAGTAAACGGTCGTCGCTTCTCCGCGGTATTTGTTGGCGAGATCGATGGCGGTGATGCCGAAATCTTGATGTTCCCGCCCCTTCGGAGCGAGCGGATGTCGCTGGCTAAGTTCACTGAGTCCCCAAACCTCAGTGAACACTTTCGGTTCGCGGCCTTTCTGTTTACCGACGACACACATGGCGAGATCGTGCGACGTCTTGCCGAGGGCTACTCCGGTCGGAAAGTGCCAGAGGCCGGTCCACTCTACGCCGAGAAGTACAGCTCCGTCGTCATGAACCTCGCGGAGAGCCTGGAACTTCGGCTCGTCAAGGACATCATGGATCGGCCAAATCCCGAGGAGGGCTTCTTTTTCGCTAGCCTGCGCGGGAACCGGATGGGCAACTTCGATTTCGTTATGGATCCGATGACACGCAAGGGTATTCGTCTCGGACAGTTCTCCGTGCGCGCGCGGCAGCCGATCTTCGACATGTGGACGGAGTTTGAGCCCCGTTCGGTCACCAGCGGCAAGCGCGCCCCAGCCAGGGAAGAGTACTCGGTGGACCACTACTCCATCGACGCCACACTGGGGCCTGATCTGATGCTAAGTGCGCTCACCCGCGTCCGCCTTACCCCGCGCAACGACCGCAAGACCATCGCCATGCTACTTGCGCAGGATATGCAGATCAGCGCTGCCCGCGTGGGCGACGAGTTGCTGGAGGTCTACCGTCCCTCAGCAATGCGGCTGAACAGTTTCCGGCGCGACCGCGATACCGTCTTTCTTGTTCGGCTCCCGCCGAATGCCCGCATTGGCGAACCGCTCGAACTTCAGATCGAACATGCGGGCAAGGTGATCCAGTCCTCGGGCAATGAGGTATTCTTCGTGGGTTCGCGGGCTTCCTGGTACCCCGGAGCGGGGTCCCGGTTCGCTACCTACGACCTCACGTTCCGGTTGCCGCGCGACCTGGATTTTGTGGCCACCAGCGAAACCGCGGAGGTTTCCGTGGAGGGGGATACCGCTATCCATCGGGTTTCGGTCACCCATCCGGTACGCACTTTCGGCTTCAATATCGGCATGTACAAGACGATCACCGTGAAGCGGAACGGCTTCACCGTAAACGTGATGGCCAACAAGCAAGTGGAAACAGCGCTGGAACCTGCCAACCGGGTGATTGTGGTGCCTAGCCCGTCTGTCCCCGTGGGGCGACGCCCTGCCACGGCTCCCACAACGGTCACCACCGTTCCCGCCCCGCGGCCAGATCCCACCCAGCGCTTGCGCGAGATGGCAGGGGAAGTGGTGAGCTTGCTCGAGAGCTTCACCACCGCTCTTGGCCCTCCCCCTGTCCAAACCATTCACGTTTCCCCCATACCAGGGAATTTCGGGCAGGGTTTTGCCGGGATGATCTACATTTCCACCATCGCTTATCTGCCGGAAGACCAGAGACCTGCCTACGCCCGCGATAACTACAGCAAGACTTTCTACAGCAACCTGCTTCTAGCTCATGAGCTGTCCCACCAATGGTGGGGTAACCTCGTTTTCTCTGAGTCTGACCAGGACGAGTGGTTGATGGAGGGGCTCGCCACTTACTCTGCCTTGATGGTGTATGAAGAACAGAAAGGCAAAAAGGCCGTAGCAGAGGTGCTCCGCCGCTATCGGGATAACTTGCTTGCGGATGCCGGGCAGGGACGCATTCTGGAGGAGGCTGGCCCTATCATCTGGGGCGAGCGTCTGGTGAATTCCCGTGACCGTAATGCCT
>JAHCHD010000117.1 GCA_026129915.1 Bryobacterales bacterium | reverse complement strand
GATCTTGGAACTAGGCTTCTCGTTGCTTGGCCAAGAACACCCTCACGAGTCTGCGCAGCTCGCCCAATGCCACTGGTTTGGTGACGTAGTGGTCAAAACCGCGAGCGAGTGCGCGTTCGGCGTCACCGGCCATTGCGAAGGCGCTGATGGCAAGCACCGGGATGCTCGCCGTTGCGGGGTTTGCCCGCACTTGTCGCAGCAGTTCAAATCCGTCCATCCGCGGCATTTGGATATCTACAAGCAGCAACTGCGGTACTGATCGCTTCAGTGCTTCCATCGCCTCCACGCCGTCCCGCGCCTGTACCACGTCCACTCCGAGCGGTTCCAGACAATCACAAAGCAGCTCTCGGCTCAGCGGATCGTCATCGGCAATCAGTACACGGCAGGACATCGGTGACGGTACGGACTCTAGCGCCACTGCCCGACAGCCCGCGCGTTCTCTTGGCTCAAGCATGACACTAACGATTTCCGTCTCCTTTCCGGGCGGGTTGGCAACCATTCCGAGACTAGCGCCATCTCCCGCTCGTACTTATCAATCAGGTTTTGCGTCTTCTATCCCGTGGAAACCTCGGGCCAGCATAACGTTTCGCGAAAGTGAATGGTTACACAAAAACTATCGGTGGCCGGCGGGAGCTCGCTCTCCCGGTCATTCCAATCAGGTTCCGCCTTCGCGTGCACGACTGTCTGTGATTCGAACATGTGTACAGATTCTATACAGCGTTTGTCCTGAGAACGACCTGGTTCACGCCTGTGCCTCAGCATCGGTTGCCCCATATCTCTTTTGGTTTGCTGGCTTTAGTAGATTGTTTTGCCCGAACCGCCAGTATGGCAAGCCACATGCACTATGAACCCACATGACGAACCAATCAATCATCACCGAATACGCAAGTAAGCTCGTCAGCAAGTCCGACGGAAGAGATGGGGCAGAGCAGAAAACCTGCGAGGGAGGACTCTGTTTGGCACGGTCTGCCGGCACGATGGAGGCCGATCCCATCGGGGCACCCGCCGACCCCACCACCGGTGAACGATGCCTTAGCGAAGCCGAATTCGCACAAGCCTTCCAAACCCATTTCCGCAAGACACTGCGCTTCCTGCGCTCACGGGGCGCAAGCGAAGACCTCGCCGAAGAAGTCGCCCAGGAAGCTTGGGCACGCGGCTGGGAGCGGCTCCACCAATTACGGAATCCGGAAGTCGTCGACGTATGGGTGAACAGTATCGCCAAGCATCTATGGCGCAACCGTGTGGTGCGTGACCAGCGCAACCGCGAACTCAGCGACAACATGGCCGTTGATCATAGCCCCGACGGTGGCATCCTTTGGCAGCAGATCACCCAGGCCTGCGGGGTAGAGGAACAGAAGCTCTTGAATTTACACTATGTGCGCGGCTACACCAGCAACGAGATTGCGGAACGGGTTGGTTCCACCGCCCTCGCTATCCGGCTGCGGTTGATGCGCACCCGCAGGAAGCTCGAACAAATGTTCGACCGCGACCTGCTTTTCGCCGGCGCATAGAGTGCCAGCGTGGCTGTAATCACAAACAGAAGGAGTTTTTATGAACTGGGATCAAATAGAAGGAAACTGGAAGCAATTTGTCGGCGAAGCCCGCGGCAAGTGGGCAGATCTTACGGATAATGATCTGGAAGCCGCGCGTGGCAGCCGCGAGAAGTTTGAGGGTATGCTCCAGGCTCGCTTTGGTGCGGCCAAGGAAGCTGTTCGCGCGGAAGTCGATGAGTTCCTCCGCAGTTGGAATACCGTGCAGAAGTAGTCTGGGACGTGTCACGATCCTTACATGTGAAGCCGTAGTATCCTGCGGCTCCGAATAGGCCCCAGCCGCAACGCTGGGGCCTATTCGTTTTCAGCCGATCGCTCTCCTTGGCATACAATTCAGGTGTCATGGCCATCACCCAGGAGTTCTTCGAGAAGCCGCCCAAGCAGTACCGCCCGTGGACGGTTTGGTGGTGGTTCGGTTCCGCCAGCACCTCTGAGGACCTCGTATGGGAACTGCAGCAGATGGACGCCCACGGCATTGGCGGGGTGGAGATCAACCCCGTTTATGCGCTCCATGAGGAGGGCGCGTCCGGAGCAGAAGTCTTCGGAACCGAGTGGCAGCAGCGTTTTCTGGCCGTTGTGCGTGAGGCCGAACGTCTGGGTATGAAGATCTGGTTGCGCGCGGGCAGTGGTTGGCCCCTGGGCGGACCCTGGATTACTCCGGAACTGGCGTCGCAGTCGCTCGCGCGGGCGGTGGTAGATTTGCGTGGCCCGCAAACCTGGAGCAGCGGCGCGCTGCCGAAGCCTGTCGCACCCACGCGGTGGAGCCACCCACAGCTTGAGTGCGTGACAGCCATCCATTCAGAAACTGGTGAGCGGCGCGTTCTGCTGGCCGATGGAGCGCGTGCTCGAAGTCCACGCTTTGCCGTGCCTGCGGGCGCCTGGCAGGCTCACTTCATCTACAGCATGCGCACAAACATGCAGGTGAAGCGCCCGGCTCCGGGAGGCAGCGGACCAGTGCTCGACCATTACTCCACGGCAGCCATCGACAAACAGCTCGCCGTGCTTGATCGTTTCGCCGCAACGGCCCGCCGCGACGCCCCGAACGCCTTCATCGGTATTGCCGAAGACAGCCTTGAGCTCGATGACGACAACTGGACCGCGGGCCTCCTGGGCGAGTTCCAGCGCCGCCGCGGCTACGACCTACACCCCTTCCTCCCAGATCTTTGGGAGGACACGCCGAACGCACCAGGCGTCCGACAGGATTTCCTGCGCACCGTCAGCGACCTCATGATTGAGCGGCACTTTGATCGCATGAGCGCCTGGGCCGCAAAGCACGGTCTGCTTACCATGGTGGAGGCGCATGGCAGCATGACCGACACGCTACGAGCATACGCCGCGGCGGACGTGCCTGATGGCGAGACAATTTGGGAGTACAAAGAGCGCCAGGAAGTGAATATCCGCAACCGGCGAGTTGCCTCCTCCGCGGCGCATATCTACGGGAAGTCCATTGCTGCCGCGGAGAGCTATACCTGGCTACGCATGCCCCGTTTCCTGGTGAAACCATGGATGGTGAAGGCGGCTTCCGACGCCATCTACCTGGACGGCATCAACCACATCCGCAACCACGGGTATTCCAGTTCGCCACGGCGTCATGGCAAGCCCGGCCAAGTCTTCTATGCCTCTACGCTGATTAACCACAATCAGACCTGGTGGCCGCACTACCCGGCGATCTCCGCTTACGTGGCCCGCATGAATTACGCTCTACAGCAAGGCCAGCCCGCCAACGATATCTGGATCTATCACAACCTTTGGGATGGCATGGCTGACTACAAGCAGCCCACGCCCGAATGGATGAAGGGCGACAATGCCTGGCACCGCCCGGATATCAATCCAGGCATCGATGGCAGCGCGCAGATTGCGATGCGCACCCGCGATGTGGCCGAGAGCCTGCGCGTGGGGGGCTACGGCTTCGACTACATCAACGACCATGCGCTTGAGACACGCCTTCCCGTAAACCCCAAGCCGGAGGACCTGGCCGGAATCCGCGCCCTGGTGTTTCCGCGCACGCGCTTCGTACCCGCGGCCACCCTGCGGAAATTGCTCACCCTGGTGAACGCCGGAGTGCACATCCTCGCGTTGGGCAACCCACCGGAAGCCGGTGTCGGCTATGCCGAGCAGCAAGACGGCAAGGCCGAGTGGCAGGCCGCATTCGATGCCCTGTGGAAGACCGGCAAATTGACGGTGGTCTCCGATGCCTACGCGATGCGCGTCTGGCTGGATTTCCGTCCCATGCCAGACTTCCAGAAGGACGCCGCCGGTGCCGACCTGGGCTTCATCCATCGGAAGGACGAGCGTGGCCATCTCTACTTCATCTCCAACGGCAGCGAGAACAGCGTCACCTCCAAGGTCACCCTGCGTCAGCCTGCCCAAAGTGTCGAACGCTGGGACGCCTACTCAGGGGAAACGGCAACCCTTCCCTTCACATCCACTGAGGACGGCCGCACCCAGTTGCAATTGCAGTTAGGGCCCTGGGAGAGTTGTCTGCTGGTGCTGGGCGAACGACCATCCACAAGCCCAGCCGCCGCAGCTCCACTGGCTTTCTTTGAACCTTCAGACGTAATGCGGCTGGACGACTGGGAGATTTACCGTGAAGGCGAGGATACCGTAACCCCCCTCACGGACGGTCCCGCCGATTGGGAGACCTTGCCCGGCTGGAAGGACTTCGCGGGCATTGGCGTCTACCAAACCACCGTACGCATTCCGTCGCCCGGCCAGGGTGAGGGTTTCCGCTACGTGTTGGACCTCGGCAGTGTGGAAGCCAGCGCGGAAGTCCGCGTGGGCGGGAAACACGCTGGCTATGTGATTCTGCCCCCGTGGCGCATCGACCTCAGCCGCTACCTGGTGCCTGGGATGAACCAGATTGAGGTGCGCGTGGCCAACCTCTGGAGCAACGCAGTGCAGGCGATGCCGCCCGCTCCCAGCAAGATCCCCGGGCCAGGCTATGGGGTAACAGACGTGCTCTACGGCCCTGCCGAACGGCCGCAACAGCGCTCCGGCCTGCTGGGGCCAGTGAGACTGCTGGTGGGGCGGGTGCAGGCGTAGAGTGAACCGGGTGCTTCATCCGCATTGCTCTGCCTCCTTCCGGACTTCCTCTGGAAACACCAAAGACGTGGAAGGCGTTCATGCTATCCTTCATTTCGGTGCAGGACCATTCCCGTGTCTGCTTCCCCATCGCAAATCGCATCAACCCACTCGCCCAAGGTAATCGGCATCGCCGGGGCCTCGGGTTTCGGCAAGAGCTATCTGGCCACCAGCGTCGCGGCGGCACTGGGCGCGCCGGTGCTGAGTGTGGATTCCTACTACCGGAATCTGGCTCATCTGCCCTTCGAAGAGCGCGCCCAGCAGAATTTTGACCACCCCGACTCGCTCGACTGGCCACTGCTGCTGGAACACCTGCAATCCCTCTCAGATGGGCACCCTGTGGCCATCCCGGAATACGACTTCAGCACCCACACTCGCAAGCACCAGACGCACTGGCTCCAGCCTGGCCCCTTCCTGGTACTGGAAGGAATCCTTGCGCTGCACCAGCCCCGCGTGCGCCGGCTGCTGGCCCTGAAGGTATTCGTCGATCTCGACGCGGAAGAGTGCCTCCGAAGGCGAATAGAACGAGACGTCCGGGAACGGGGACGTACCCCTCAGTGTGTCTTGGACCAATACCACGCAACGGTGTTGCCGATGTTCCTGGAGTTCGTCAGGCCCACGGTCTCCCACGCCGACCTTTGCGTGCGCGGCGATGCGTCAATCGCAGCTTCCACGGAAGCCGTACTTGCAGCCCTGGGCGTCCAGCCACCCACGCCGGCGGGGCTCGCCTACTCAGGCTTGTAGGCCACCACATCCACTTCAATCTTCATGCCCGGCGCACCAAATGAGGTGCCCACCGTGGTGCGCGCGGGCCGCACGTCGCCGAAAAACTCCACGTACACCGCATTCATCGCTGCGAAGTCCCGTTCCGCTTCGCGAAGGTACACGTTGCATTTCACTACGTCCTGCAGCGTGGCCCCGCAACCAGCCAGGATGCGCTCCACGTTGCGGAAGACAAGGCGTGTTTCCTCCTCGATGGTGCCAAGGGCGAACTCGTTCCTGTCGAGATCAATGGGCGCTTGCCCAGAGACGTAGATGAAGCCCCCGGCACGCACTGCGTAGGAAAACGGAGCCTTCGGCACGGGCAGGCCAGCAGGCGTGATTCGTTCAATGGAGTTGCTCATAATGGAAACCTCTTAGTGTAGCGGGCGGGCACGCTGCCGCGTTCACCTCCCCACTACCGACGGACAGACCGAGCGCGCGCAACCGCATCCAGCCAGCCGTCATACAGCCGTGCCCGCTCGGAGGCGGCAATGCGCGGCTCAAACACACGCTCCACACGCCAAAAACTCGCAATCTCCTCGGTTGACTTCCAATGGCCCACCGCGAGCCCTGCCAGATAGGCTGCGCCCAGCGCCGTGGTCTCCGTGTCAGCCGGCCGCACGATGCGGCAATCCAGTATGTCCGCCTGAAACTGCATCAGGAAGTCGTTGCGGGCGGCGCCTCCGTCCACGCGCATCTCCTTTACGGGCGTACCCGCATCTGCGCTCTGGGCGTCCACCAGTTCCCTGCTCTGAAACGCGATGCTCTCGAGAGCGGCTCGCACAATGTGCGCTGCGGTCGCGCCCCGGGTAAGTCCGCTGATCACGCCCCGCGCTTCCGAATCCCAGTGCGGCGCGCCCAGTCCCACGAAGGCGGGAACAAAGTACACGCCCGCCGAATCCGTCACACTTTCGGCCATCTGTTGCGATGCTGGCGCCGCAGGCAATATCCCCAGGCTGTCACGCAACCACTGAATGGCCGCACCCGCTACGAACACGCTGCCTTCAATTGCGTACTGCGCTTCGGAGTTAGTGGAGGCGGCGCGTGTGGTAATCAGCCGGTTCTTTGAACGCACCAGATTCCAGCCGGTATGAAGCAGGCAGAAGCAGCCCGTGCCATAGGTGTTCTTGATCATCCCAGGCGAGAAGCAGGCCTGTCCGGCGGTGGCTGCCTGCTGGTCTCCTGCAACACCAGCAATGGGCACCTCCGCGCCAAACAGGTCTCCATCCGTGACGCCTACCACTTCCGACGACCGTGCTATCCGCGGTAGCATCGCGCGCGGCACGTTGAAGACCCGCAGCAGATCGTCGTCCCACTCGCCCGTGGCAAGGTTCATCAGCAGCGTGCGCGAAGCGTTGGTGAGGTCGGTTGCGTGTACCCGTCCGCCTGACAGCTTCCAGATCAGCCACGTATCGATGTTGCCAAACAACAGGTCTCCGGCCTCGCCACGGGCACGCGCACCGGGCACATGATCGAGCAGCCACTGGAGTTTGGTTCCCGTGAAGTAAGGGTCAATCACCAGACCGGTGCGTTCGATGATCCAGTCACGGTCTTTGCTCGCGTTTAGCGCGGCGCACGCGGCGGACGTGCGACGGCATTGCCACACAATCGCCGGAGCAATAGGCTCACCCGTCTGCCGGTCCCACACCACTAGCGTTTCCCGCTGGTTCGTAATGCCTACCGCCGCAAGTCCGCGCGGCTGCACCCTCGCCCCGTCCAGCACGTCACGAGCAGATTGCACTTGCAGGCGCCAGATTTCCTTGGCGTCCTGCTCCACCCACCCGGGCTGCGGATACTGCGAAGGAAACTCATGGCTGGCGATAGCCACGCGCGCGCCTTGATGATCATAGAGCGCGGCACGGGCGCTGCTGGTGCCCTCATCGAGGGAGAGAATATGCTGTGAAGTCATGATGGCGTACAGGGCCGATTCTATGTCATCGACCCCGCTTTCGCCAATGGCCCGGCATCAACCGCCTGGCGCGTTTCTGATCGGAAGTAACTGCGATAGGATAGTCCCCGGGGTCTACCCCGCAGGAGTAACTTCCATGCAGCGACGACGAATGTTATCTCTCACAGGTACTGCGCTCAGTACCGCATTCGTCGGCGGACTCTTCGCCGGTGCCGCCCCGCGCCGCCAGACCGTGGTGGCCATCCGTGGCGACGAGTTCTGGATCAACGGCCAGCCCACGTACCCTGGACGCATCTGGCAAGGCCACAAGGTCCAGGGCCTGCTGATGAACTCCCGCATGATCCAGGGCATCTTCGACGACCGCAATCCGGAAACCGTCAGTCGCTGGGCTTATCCGGACACGGGCAAATGGGACGCGGACCGCAACACCCGCGAATTCCTGGAGGCCATGCCCGTCTGGCTCGCCCATGGCATGCTTTGCTTCGTCGTGGGCATGCAGGGCGGTAGTCCGCAGGGTTATAGCCAGCAGCAGCCCTGGGAGAACAACCCCTTCCATGCCGACGGCACGCTGCGCGAGGACTACATGTCGCGCCTGAAGCGCATCCTCGACCGCAGCGATGAATTGGGCATGGTGTCAATGGTGAACGTGTTTTACTTCGGCCAGGACGAGCGCCTGGAAAACGATGCCGCCGTCCACAAAGCGCTGGACCTCACGGTGGATTGGATACTCGACCATGGCTACACCAACGTCATCCTGGATGTGGTGAACGAAGCGAATGTCCGCGCATATCAACAGCCGTTGATGATGACTGACCGCGCGCATGACTTGGTGCTGCGGGTGCGGGCACGCAGCAAGGGGCGCCTGCTGGTGAGCGTCAGCATGGGTGGCGGCGCCATTCCGCCCTCCGCGCTCATCCACACCAGTGACTTTGTGCTGCTGCACGGCAATGGCGTGAAGGACCCCGCCCGGATCACCGATATGGTAGCCAAGGTACGAATTGACCCCGGATACTCGCCCAAGCCCGTCCTCTTCAATGAAGACGACCATTTCGACTTCGAGCAGCCCGTGAACAACATGCTGAACGCAGTCCGCTCGTACGCCGGATGGGGTTATTTTGACCCCGGCGAATCCAACTACAAGGACGGCTACCAGTGCCCGCCGGTGAACTGGGGCATTAGTTCCGAACGCAAGCAAAGCTTCTTCACTCGTCTCAAGGAAGTGACTGGCGTCTAGGCGTCTGATTTCCGGGCCGTACCGTTGCCGGCAGCCAATCTCGTCATCAGCCGGCGGCCCATGCTTTACTGGTAGCGATGAGTCTCTACTACGCTGCCGGATCGGAAACCACCTCTCTCACCAGTGAGGACCTCCAGGAAGGGCTGCTCACGGCCCTTCAGCGCATCGGCCCTCGCTACCGTGTACTGGCGCTGCCACCGGACATTACCCGCTACCATTCGCGCGCCGGCGAACTCACCCGCTTCGCGTGGCACCATTATGGCGAGGCCCTCACGCACGTCCTTCCCGCCATCGGTACGCATGTTCCCATGACACCCGCGGAACTCGACTTCATGTTCCCCGGCATGCCACACAGCCTCTTCCACGCGCACGACTGGCGCGAGGGAATTGTCACCCTGGGCGAAGTGCCCGCTGATTTCGTCCGCGAACAAAGCGAGGGCTTGCTCGACTTCTCCTGGCCTGCCCAAGTGGACCGGCTCGTGGTTGAGGGCGGCTTTGACCTCATCCTCTCCCTCGGCCAGGTGGTGCCCCATGAAGTCATCGGCATGGCCAACTACAACAAGAACGTCTTCGTTGGAACTGGCGGCCGGGAGGGCATCAACAAGAGCCACTATCTGGGCGCTGTCTACGGTATGGAGCGCATCATGGGCCGTGCCGACAACCCCGTTCGCCGCGTGCTGAATTACGCCTCCGAGCACTTCGCCAGCCATTTGCCCATCGTCTATGCCCACACCGTTGTGGCGCAGGACGATGCCGGCAATCTGGTCACCCGCGGCCTGTTCATCGGTGACGATCACGAATGCTTCTGGCGCGCAGCCGAGCTTAGCTTGAAGGTGAACTTCCGCATGATGGATCGGGAGATTCACAAGGCCGTGGTCTTCCTTGACCCCAAGGAATTCCGCAGCACGTGGCTGGGCAACAAGGCGGTCTATCGTACCCGGATGGCCCTCGCCGACAATGCGGAACTGCTTGTGCTGGCCCCCGGCGTGAAGGAATTCGGCGAGGATAAGACAATCGATTCCCTCATCCGCAAGTACGGCTACGTGGGCACCCCGGAAGTGCTTCGCCTCACCCGCGAGAACGCTGACCTAGGTGCCAACCTCAGCGCCGCCGCGCACCTTATTCACGGATCCTCGGAAGGCCGCTTCCGCATCACGTATGCCCCTGGGCACCTGACGCGCGAAGAAGTGGAAGGCGTCAACTTCGGTTACGCTGATCTGACAGAGATGATGTTCCGCTACAACCCCGCAACCCTACGCGACGGCTTCCAGACGATAGACGGCGAGGAGATCTACTACATCAGCAACCCCGCCCTGGGCCTTTGGGCTTACCGCGGTCGCTTCGGGCAGTAGCGGAGGCTGCGGCGCCTCGGTCGGAAACGCCCCGCTTCAAGGATTCGATCCGCCGCTATCTTCCCCCGCTCTTCTTGTACTTCTTGCCTCGCTCGTCCTGGATCACGCCGGCCCAGTTCAGGCCGAAGCCGAAATCGTAGGCGTTCCCCGCCGCGTCCACATGTGGCTTCATGTCGTGGGGTGTGTCCTCTGCCTGCTCCTCCACCGTCCGCATGTCGGCGGGCATTTGCAGGGGAAGCAATCCGCTGGGTTCGGTGGCTCCGGTGGCCACATCAAGAAGCGCTTGGTCCTGCACCCCAAAATTCACCAGGATGGCACTGGCGGCCTTTTCAAACTCCGCTACCACTGTCGGGTTCGCAAGGTTCAACACCACAATCACGGGCTTAACGCCCATCTTCCGCCGCGCATCCAGCACCGCCTTCAGGTCATTGACATTTGCGGCTGTAACCTTCTTGCCACGATACGAACGGTTTGCTGACTTCTCCAGTGGGTCACCGCCTGCCAGGCTCACCGCGCGCGCGTGCTCCGCCGTGTACTCGCCGTACTGCAGCGACAGCGGCAAATAACCCTCCTTCGCCTGGTAGCCGAGCCCTGACGCTGGGCTCGCAATCACCACTAGCGCCGCATCCGCCTTCTCGGGATCGCTCGTTACGTTAAAGTACTTGCCGGCGATTTCCAGGTTCAGCGCATCCTCATGCCGGGCCGGAGTCACAGCGCCAAAGAAGCTACGGCTCTCCGGAATGTAGCGCTGCGGGATATACACGGTGGCCTCCCGTTTCAGCGGTAGCGCGCCGCTTTGGTTCTTCAGCATCACCACGGACTTGCGTTGCGCTTCAAAGCCCGCCGTCATGAACTCTGCCTTTCCCACCGTCGCCTCTGTCGCCTCAACATTCAGGTAGGGGTTCTCGAATAACCCTGTGCGGAACATGTTCAACAGCAGCCTCACCGCCGACGCCTCAAAGCGGGCCCGCATCTTCGCTTCTCCATGCTCCTTCACTCCCATCTCATAGGCCTCCACCACAGGCCCGGCAGCGTTGTTTCCGCCGAACTGGTCCACGCCCGCCATCAGCGCTCTGTAGTGCTTCTCTGCCTCGCTCAGCCCTTCTACGCCCCATGGCGTGGCGCCAAACCGGTCCACCGCTGTGTGCTCGCGGGTTACCCCCCAATCGGTGCAAACCACGCCCGGATAGCCATACTTCTCACGCAGAAGATCAGTGATGATGAACTTGCTATACGCATTACCCACGTTCTCGCCATACTTCTTGTCCTCATTGAAGGAGATGGTGTAATACGGCATCACCGCCGAGGCCACGCCCGTCGCCCCCTTCAGGCGGAAGGCCCCTTCGGTGAACGGACGCAGATGCAGTTCGAATTGGCCGCCGGGATACACGGCATACTTCCCAAAGCCATAGTGAGCATCCCGCCCCGCTTCGCCAGAGCCTCCGCCGGGCCAGTGCTTCACCATGGCATTCACGCTCTCGAAGCCCCAGCCGCCTTCAAGCTCCGCCTCGCCCTGGGACGTCTGGAAGCCATCCACGTATGCACGCGCCATATCCGTCGCCATTTGCGGGTCTTCCCCAAAGGTGCCCGCAAAGCGTGACCAGCGGGGCTCTGTGGCCAGGTCAATCTGGGGGGACAGCGCCGTGGCGATGCCCAAGGCCCGGTATTCCTTTGAGGCAATCTCCCCGAACTGCTGGACGATTCCGGGGTCGAAGGTAGCCGCCAACCCGATCGCATCCGGCCACATGGAGATCGTGCCTCCTGACCCCGCGTTGTACTCCGCATCGGCCTTTGTCCGGTGTCGCGGATCTGAGCTATTGTTCGCTGGAATTCCCAGTCCAATCCCTTCCACCAGAGCCTGGACGTTGTTGTTCCAGCGAGCCGCCGTCTCCGGACTCTCCACTGTCGTAATCAGCACATGCCGCAAGTCGTCATTGCTGAGGAACTCTTTCTGCGCATCGGACAAATCCCAGGGGTTGGCCCCGCTTTCAGCAAATGGCTTCCCGCTGTAGCGCGCTGCCCCAAACCGCCCTGCGGCCCCGGGGATGGCTTGGTGCGCGCTGTAGAGCATCAGCCCGGCAATCTGCTTCACGCTCATCTTCGAGGCAAGGTCGCGCGCTCGCTCCTCTGAAGGAAGCCGCCAGTCCTCATACTTATCGAGTTCCCCGTTCCTATTCAGGTCCTTGAACGCGAAGCCATCTTTTGTCAAAAGCTTCACCCCGGAACTGGTGGCGTAACCCAGGCTCTTCCCTCCGCCATTGGTGACTTTCTTTACTCCCTCCCACTCGGTCTCTGTCCATCGAGTTCCACAAGCGGTAGCCGTCAGCAGCACCGCTACAATTAGCGTCATCCGAAGCGGTAGGGTAAGGTTGCGTGTCATTGTCAGGTCTCCACGGTATAGTGCCCGCTATTGTATGAAGTAGAGCACTTCACGTCCACCCAATCCATAGCGGGTTGCCCCTTGGTATCACTACCAATGGAGGCGCCACCCAGGGTCAGCAAAACATGCGCGAAGCGTCCGTGGGGTTGCGGCGCGGCGCTATGCTGGAAGGCGACAAGCTTGGGAATCGAGGTCTCTATGCAACGAAGAGAGTTTCTGGCCACGGGAAGTGCGGCATCGCTGGCGCTCCTGTCGTCATGCGCAAGCAAGGAAGCAACGGAGGGAACCGTGCAACAAGGTCCACTGCAGGCGGCGGCGGGCGTGGACATCGCCGCGCGAGTGAATCAATACGCATCCGTGAAACTGGAAGCCGATGCCTCCTCGCTGCGTGCGGACGAGAAGCAACTGATCCGCCTCCTGGTGGAGGTTGCGCGGATGATGGACGACCTATTCTGGCGCCAAGCCTACGGCGATAAACAGGCTCTGCTTGCCCGGGCATCCACGCCGGAACTCCGCCGGTTTCTGGAGATCAACTATGGCCCGTGGGACCGTCTCGACGGCAACAAGCCCTTCGTTGACGGCATCGGACCCAAACCCGCGGGTGCTAACTTCTATCCATCTGACCTCACAAAGCAAGAGTTCGAGACTGCCGCCGGCGCCTCCGCTGAGGCAGCCGCCGCATTGAAAGGGCAGTATACGGTGGTGCGTCGCGATGGCGCTTCCCTTCGTGCCGTGCCCTATAGTCAGGAGTATGGCGATCTGCTGAAACCCGCCGCCGCCAGACTGCGCGAAGCCGCGAAGCTCGCAGCCGACCCTGGGCTGGCCAATTACCTGAACCTCCGTGCGGCAGCCTTCGAGACCGACAACTATCAGCCCAGCGACCTTGCCTGGCTGGATATGAAGACCAACGGCATCGATTTTGTTGCTGGACCCATCGAGGACTATGAAGATGCGCTGTTCGGTTACAAGACTGCCTTCGAAGCCTACGTACTCATCAAGGACAAGGAGTGGAGCCAGCGCCTCCGCAAGTACGCTGCCATGCTTCCTGGCTTACAGCGCGGTCTGCCAGTGCCCGAAGCCTACAAGATGGAAACGCCGGGTTCCGACTCCGAGCTCAACGCATACGATGTGGTCTACTACGCAGGCGACTGCAATGCCGGCTCAAAGACCATCGCCATCAACCTGCCCAACGACGAGGAAGTGCAACTCAAGAAGGGCACGCGGCGCTTGCAGTTGAAGAACGCGATGCGTGCCAAGTTCCAGCAAATCCTTGTCCCCATCGCCAGCCAGTTGATCGCCGAGGACCAGAGGAAGCACGTCACCTTCGATGCCTTCTTTTCGAATGTGATGTTTCATGAAGTGGCGCACGGCCTGGGCATCAAGAACACTCTTAACGGCAAGGGAACCGTCCGCGACGCGTTGAAAGAAAGGTATTCGGCGCTCGAAGAAGGCAAAGCGGATATCCTTGGCCTCTACATGGTTTCCGAACTGCTAAAGCAAGGCGAACTCGGCGGCGCCGATCTGATGGATTACTACACCACCTTCCTCGCCGGCATCTTCCGCAGCGTGCGCTTCGGCGCAGCCAGCGCGCACGGCATAGCGAACACGCTCCGCTTCAACTTCTTCGCCGAAATGGGCGCGTTCTCCTTCGATGCCGCAACGAAGACCTACCGCGTGGTCCCGGAAAAGATGTCCGCCGCGGTGGCCGCCCTATCCGAAAAAATCCTCCGTCTTCAAGGCGATGGGGACTACGCGGGCACCGTGCAGTTCGTCAACCAGATGGGCTCCATTCCCCCTGCGCTGCAATCAGATCTTGATCGCGTAAGCGCGGCCGGCATTCCGATAGACGTAGTGTTTGACCAAGGCACCGCCTGGCTGGGTTGAACCCGCCACCCCAGGCTTAAATCGTCGCGGACGCATTTGGTGCGCGGGCGGGTTCTGTGCTTTTCCGTTCGGCACTTCGCGGTGTGCGAAGCAACAGCGGCAACTACCCGGGGATGAACTGCTCACCGGATCGGCGCTTTTTCCAGCGGGCGTCCGGCCCTTGCACCCACATACCCGGCCTGAAGAAGATGGGCTGCAACACCGGAGCCAGCGAGGGCCTCGCCAACTGAAACGCTTCGCCGATGCGGCGCAGCGACGGGAGCGGAGGGTTCGGCCCCAACGGGAGTCCCGAGACGCTATTGAAAATGCCTTCGATGGTGAGCATGCGCTGGTATTCAGCGCGCGTGATTCCATGGGTGAAACGGTCGATATAGTCATCGCCGAAATCGTCGCTGCGTAAGTGCGCAGCAGGACCTTCGACGATGTTCCATGGCTGCCACACTGCGCGCGAAGCCAGCATGTCCGCCTCCGCAACGGTCAGGTTGCCTCGCCGGGCGCGGTCGGCCCATCGGTCGATGTCCCCGAGTTCCCTCCCGCAGACAGCCATATAGCGCCGCAGCGCGAGGAAGGCGTCTGCCTCTTGCGATTGCGCTGCACCCAGCACGAGCGCGTTCCAGATGTCGCAGAGTAGCGCGAAGGGAAACACGTGATGCCACACGAGATTCAGCGGCGCACGCGAACGCGGCCACCCAGGGGCCGGAGGCCGGCACTGCCGGTCGATGGTGGGGAACACGGGCTTCTGCATGGCTCACCCTCCGGATGGACCCCGGATCTGCAATTCCGGAGCCCTCGTGCAAATAAGCGAAAGCATCGGCGGTGAAGGCTCACCCGATGCGCACGGGGGACAGCGACCCCGTAGCGTCTGGGTCTTGAACGCCCTACCGCCGTAGTGAAATCTTCCGCACCCATCACTTTCGCGTCCAGCGCCCCGAGACATTGTCTCCGCCACTCGTACACGATCCATTTCGGAAACGGCTGATTCTCAAACCGCGTTCAGATTCTCCGGAACCTTCTGTCACTTTCTCCGTACTAGCCACTAAGCCGGTAGAACCTCGCTCCGCGCAAGTGTCCGCATTTAGACACAGCACCACCAGCGGATAGCGCGGAGCGCAACCGGATTGTTCGCGACTGGGGGCTTAATGATCGATTCCGCCACACAGGACCTGCGTTACGCATGGCGCATGCTCTGGAAATCTCCTGTCTTCACCATCGCCGCGGTGTTAACCCTCGCAATCGGCATTGGGGCCAACACTGCCATCTTCACCGTCTTCAACTCGATGGTGCTGCGGCCCCTCGCCTACGAAAACCCGCACCAGTTGATTTACCTCAACGAAGCCAATGCGTCGTTCGATGGCATGTCGGTGGCTTGGCCGAATTTCGAGGATTGGCGCGCACGCAATCAGAGCTTC
>JAHCHD010000116.1 GCA_026129915.1 Bryobacterales bacterium | reverse complement strand
ATCCTGGCGAAGGCCAGCGGCTCCGCGGAAGCAGGCCGGGAGATCGTGATCGAACAACTTGACCATCTGAAGTGCTACCTAGCACTGCAATTTCGTTCAGAGGAGGAGAAACGATGACAGAACCAAGAAATGAATCGTGGCCAATGAAGGGTGTGATTCCCTACCTTGTGCTTGAGGACGCATCGGCGGCAATTGAGTGCTACACCCGGGCATTTGGCGCACGCATGGTGGGCGAGGTAACTCGCGACCAAGCGGGACGCATCATGAACGTGGCACTGGAGATCAATGGAGGAGTGATGATGCTGATGGACCACACACCGGGATCCGGCTATCCGCCAGCGGCCTCCAATCAAGGCAACACGCTCCAGTTGGTAGTCCGCGACGGCCAGGCGTGGTGGGACCGCGCGGTTGCTGCTGGATGCACGGTTACGATGCCATTCGCCAAGCAGTTTTGGGGTGATTTCTACGGCAGGCTGCAAGATCCCTTTGGACTGGACTGGGCAATTGATGCACCGAGTTTGGACGCGATTGCCAAAGCCGAAGCGGCGAGCCAGCCAGAAGCCCCTCACACGCTCAAGCTCGAACGGGTGATTGCCGCGCAGCGCGTCTCCGTATGGCGATGCTGGACGGATGCAGAACTGCTCCGGCAGTGGTTCTGCCCAAAACCATGGTCAGTCTCAGCCGCCGATTTCGATCTGAAGCCGGGTGGACGAATGAACACCGTGATGGAGGGACCCAACGGAGAGCGCATCGAGAACCAGGGCATTTGGCTCGAGATCGAACCGATGCGGCGACTTGTCTTTACAGATGCCTTCACCGAAGGGTATGTGCCGGCGGCGGAGCCTTTTATTACCGCGGTGGTGACATTGGACGATACGGAGGATGGGCACACCAGGATGACGTGGAGCGCTCGTCACTCCAATGCGGAAGCCACCGCGAAGCATCGCGAGATGGGGTGGGAACAGGGATGGAATGCCGCTGTGGATCAACTGGACGCAATCGCACAGACCATTGAAAAGGAGGGATCGGCATGTCATTCCTAGGCAAGAAGGCGCGCACCTGCTGGTGGTTTAAGGAGAACGGTCACGAGGCAGCTGCCTACTATGTGAGCATCCTTCCAGACAGCTATCTGGAAGGAGAGGTGCCGTCACCCACAGAACCGCCACTGGTTGTGGAGTTTACCCTTGCGGGAGCGCCCATGATGATTCTGAATGGCGGCCCGCACTACCCCCAGACGCCGGCCGCGTCAATCAGTATCTTGACCGAGGACCAGGCCGAAACTGACAGGCTGTGGGAGGCACTGACCGCCAATGGTGGGCAGGAAAGCCAATGTGGTTGGCTGATGGACCGGTGGGGCGTCTCCTGGCAGATTGTGCCTCGGAAGATGCCGGAACTCTTTGGTTCACCAGACCGGGCTGCCGCTGGCCGAGCACAGAAAGCGATGATGTTGATGAAGAAGATCGACATCGCTGCACTGGAGAAGGCCTTCGCGGGCGCCTGAGGTTTGGTGAAGACACGGCTGGGGCGAGGTGGTGGAGTCCCGGCCGTTTCTGGTGTCTCGGCGACCGGTCCAGTAGCGTAGTGGTGGACATAGCTGTAAAAGGTTGATTCCAAGCCACGTCGACTGGATTGCGATTCGCAAGCGGTTGGGCTCGATGACCCCTTTGACCTGCTTCCACATGAAATGTAGGCTAAGAGGGAAATCGTCATGCCACACCAACAACGGCTGTTTGCAATTTTCCTCGCTCTTGCCTGTGCGATTGCGCCCCTCGCTACACTGGGACAAGTGCAAGACATCGACATTCCCTACAAAAAATTTGTGCTTAAGAATGGGCTTACGCTGCTAGTCCACGAGGACCGCAAAGCTCCTATCGTCGCCGTAAACATCTGGTATCACGTGGGTTCCAAGAACGAGAAACCCGGCAAGACCGGCTTCGCCCACCTATTTGAACACCTGATGTTTAACGGCAGCGAGAACTTCAACGACGACTATTTCCAGGCTCTCGAACGCCTGGGAGCAACCGACCTGAACGGTACCACCAATGTGGACCGCACGAACTACTTCCAGAACGTGCCCACGTCCGCGCTCGACACCGTCCTCTGGCTTGAGAGCGACCGCATGGGCCACATGGTGGGCGCGATTGACCAAGCCAAGCTCGACGAGCAGCGCGGTGTGGTGAAGAACGAGAAGCGGCAGGGCGAAGACCAGCCCTACGGCAAGATGTGGGAGATTGTCGCGCCCAACACCTACGCCAAAGGCCACCCCTATTCGTGGACCACGATTGGCTCGATGGAAGACCTCGATGCAGCATCGCTTGATGACGTGAAGGAGTGGTTCAAGAGCTACTATGGCGCCGCCAATGCGGTGCTGGTGGTGGCTGGCGACATTGATGCGGAAGCGGCGCGCGCCAAGGTGGAGAAGTACTTCGGCGACATCCCTGCTGGTCCGCCTGTCGATCATCCCAAGACATGGATCGCCAAACGCAGCGGCGAACAGCGGGTGGTGACGCAGGACCGCGTCCCGCAGGCCCGCGTGATGATGGTGTGGAACGTCCCCGAGTACGGCACGCAAGCAGGTGCGTATCTTGATCTCTTGAGCGACGTGTTAGGGTCAGGCAAGACCTCGCGGCTCTATAAGCGTCTGGTCTACACTGACCAGATTGCCACCGACGCGGCGTCCTTCGTATCCCTGCGCGAGATCGGTGGCCAGTTCCTGATACAGGCCACCGCCCGCCCTGGCGTGGAACTGGCGAAGGTGGAATCCGCCCTGCGTGAGGAACTCGCCCAACTGCTGGCCGAAGGCCCCTCGGAACGCGAAATGCAGCGCGTGCGCACGCAGTTTGAAGCCAGCTTCGTCAGAGGCATTGAACGCATTGGAGGGTTTGGCGGTAAGAGCGACATCCTGGCGATGAATCAGGTGTATTTGGGTAACCCGGACTTCTACAAGACCTGGCTCGGCTGGGTGCGCGAGTCCAATGCGGAGCATCTGCGCGAGACCGGCAAGGCTTGGTTGGCGGACGGGGTTTTCACCCTGGAAGTGCATCCCTTCCCCGACTTTGAAGCCGAAGAGACCGGGGTGGACCGAAGCAAGATGCCTGAACCTGGAGAAGCGCCCACGCTGAAGCTGCCCACATTCGAGCGCTCAGAGCTTTCCAATGGTTTAAAGATCATGCTCGCCGAGCGACACGACACTCCGCAGGTACTATTTGACCTGGTCGTGAACTCCGGCCACGCCGCTGACTCCCTGGCTTCCCCAGGCACGGCCAAGCTAGCTATGGCGATGATTGACGAGGGCACGGCGAAACGCGATGCCCTCGAACTCACCGACGAACTGGCGCTACTTGGCGCACAACTGAGCACGGATTCAGGACTCGACGCCGTCAGCGTTTCCCTGTCTGCCTTGAAGAAGACCCTCGAACCGTCTCTCGATCTGTTCGCAGAGGTGGTGCTTAGCCCCACCTTCCCGGAAAGCGAGTTCAAGCGTGTGCAGCAACTGCAACTGGACGCCATCCGCCGGGAAAAAATGAGCCCGATCCAGGCGGCGCTACGTGTATTTCCCCAGTATCTGTTTGGCGAGCAGCACCCCTACGGCAACCCGTACAGTGGCGCGGGCACGGAAGATACGGTAGCAAGGCTGACCCCCGGAGAAGTGCGCAAGTTCCATCAAACTTGGTTCAAGCCGAATAACGCCACGCTGGTGGTGGTGGGCGACACCACCATGGCGGAAATAAAGCCCAAGCTCGAACGGCTGTTCGGCGGTTGGAAGCGAGGCGCGGTGCCAGACCGGAACATTCCCCGCGTGGAGCTAACCGCCAAGCCGCGGGTCTACCTTATCGATAAACCGGGGGCCACCCAGAGTGTGATTGTCGCGGGCCATGTGGCGCCTCCCACAAACACGCCGCAGGCTCCAGCAATCGACGTGATGAACGCCGCGCTTGGCGGCATGTTTACCAGTCGCGTGAACATGAACCTCCGTGAAGAAAAGCACTGGACCTATGGCGCGCGCAGCCTGTATCTGGATGCAGTAGAACAGCGGCCTTTCCTGGTGTACACGGCGGTGCAGGCCGACAAGACCAGCGAGTCGATGGTGGAAATCCAGAAGGAGCTGCTCGACATCGCCGGGAGACGCCCGCTTGCAGCAGAGGAACTGGCCAAAGCGCAAGCGAACCTGACCCTGGAACTCCCTGGATCTCGAGAAACGCTGCGCGCCGTACGGAACGATATGGAGCAGATCACGACGTATGGTTTGCCCGATGATTACTTCCAGAGCTATCCGGAAGAGATCCGCGCACTCACGCCTGGCGCGGTACTTGACGTCGCCCAGAGCGTGGTACATCCGAATAGCGTGACGTGGGTGGTGGTGGGCGATCTCTCAAAAATCCGCGCGGCGATTGAGGCCCTGGGCCTGGGCGATGTGACTGTGAGCGGATCTGCGCAGGCGCCAGCCGGGCAGTAACGAACTCCTCAAAACACGAACCGGGGAGGAGCCGCTATGGCTTCCCTCCCCGGTTCTCTCCTCAGCAGGAAACGTGCATCAAGTAGTGACAAGCGGCCGCTTGGGTTGAGTCACCAGGCTAAGCGGCATTCGCGCCAGAGATCCTGCGCTTCGCCAGCCCGAGAGCGAATAGCCCTAAACCCAACATGGAGAGCGTTGCAGGCTCCGGTGTCGAGGTGTCTGCTTCCGGGCCGGCCACCTGAATCATCAGGTCCTGATTGGTCTGGCTGGTGATCAGGCGCAGGTTCGTCAACGTGGGAGGCAGGCTATTTACTTGGTCGAGGAGCGACTGCGCCAAGTCCAGAATTCCCGTGATGCTGGGGTTGCGGAACTTGATTGAGCCGTCGTACACATTCAGGGTGCCTGACTTCTCCTCCACAATCTCCCAAATGGCTACCTGTATGGCGGCTGCCTGCAGTGCCGTGATTGAGTCGAAGAACGAGGGATAGCCCAAGCCCATCAAGACCCGCAACTGGTTGGCCTGCACCACAGTCATTCCACCCAGGCTTGTGGGTGCTGCCGTCATGGGACCGTCTTCCCAGGTATAGGTTTGATTGAGCGAGATCCCCTGTCGCGGTTCCACGCAAAATGCCACAAAGTTTGTGTCGTCCGGGAACAGTTCCAGGTCGGAAGTTCCTCCGGTGCGAACGAGCCGAATGAGTCCGGCGTAGTTATTAGCCCAAGTCCCGCCATCAAGACTCATCTGCACTTGGCCATAGGCCACCAAACCGTCCACACGAGCCGTAATCGTCCCCGCAGCCACTGAGCCCGCAAACGCCATCACGAAGATGAGCGTCATCAGTACTTGATTCTTCGTCTTCATACGCTTCAAGAGTCCCCTTTATTCTGTAGTCTTCTCTTTGGCATCACTTCCGTGACTCGCCTTCGACTACTCGCCTCTCAATCCTGCGCCTGGAGACACCTTAAATCAATGCAATGAAGGTACTTAGGGACATAGGCAGGGACCATGGTACCTGGTGTGTCGGCAAGGATCGAGTTATTCAGGAATATAATGCGTCAGGATCAAATCCGGGAAATTGGGCTGGCAGACGGCGAACAAGCACGTGAGGGTACCAGGACTATGGCAAGAGTCGGATGAAGGCTCCCCCAGTACCCAGTTAACAATCAACTGCGGAAATTCCGCATCAACTGACGGGGGACGGGTTGGGAAAGGTGCGGGTAGTACTAGGTCCAAGGAAGATCCACGCTCAAAGGGAAGAGGAAAACGGGTACTTTGGGCAATCTTGACTCAAAAGTCAGAATTTTATCCAGCAGGAGCAGAGTGCCGGCAGCAATCGATGGCGCATCCGGCTTTTACACGAAGTCGAGCGTTCGATTGGAGAAGTGGATGAGGTTAGGGAAAATGTCGTCCAGGGCCGAAGGAGAAACCCCAAACCAGCTTGCCAGCGTTGCCCCATATTGGTCGAGAGATGTAGTGGGGATGTAGCTGCCGCGGGAACCCGAATCATCTGGACCGCCCAGGGCGAGGTTGGGATAAGCACCGAAAATGTCTCCGCCCTTCACGGAAGCACCCAGCAAAAGATGATGGCTGCCCCAGGCGTGGTCTGTTCCTGCGCCAGCCGCGGGATTCATCGTGCGGCCGAATTCAGACTCGGTAAAGGTCACTACCGAGTTCGCGACACTCAACTCTTCGGTGGCCAGATAGAAGGCATTCATCGCCTCCGCCAGTTGGCTCATCAGGTTGGCATGGGTTGCCAACTGGTTGGCGTGCGTATCGAAGCCGCCGATGCTGGCAAAGAAGATCTGCCGCCGCATCCCCAACTTCTCGCGGCTCGCAATCAGCCGGGCCACTTCAAGCAACTGCCTGCCCAGGTTGGTATTCGGGAACGCAGTCTGCAGCGGCGGGGCCGTGGCAATGGCCTCATTGATGAGCTTGCCAACATCCAAGCCGTCCTGTAGGGTTTGTCCGGCTGCCTGGACCATGGCCAGTCCGGAATCCATGCCGATCATTTCCTGCAATGCCTTCTGCCTGGCCTCGCGAAAAGCGACGCCGCCATTGCCAGTGAGTTGCATGCCGCCACCGGGGGCGATAGCCGCGGGCGTGGTGTCCTTGCCCGCCAGCATGATCTGGTTACCCGCAAGCGACACTGCCGTGGGAAACTTCGAAGGCGCATTCAAATGGGCCACAAGGTCCGCGGTGCGTCCGCCCCAGCCAGTACCCCGCGAGTAGTCGAAGTACCCCGTCTGCCACTGCTGTTGCTGGTCGGAATGCGAGAAGAGGTTGCTGGGGATTGGTCCGAGCTTGTTGCGGTATTGGTCACGCGTGATCGGGCGATAGAGCACCCCAACATTGGCGACAACGGCGAGTTTCCCCTGGGCAAAGTAGGGGTGTATGAAGCCAAGGTTTGGATGCAGTCCAAACTCTTTGCCGTTCTTCGCGGGGACGCTAAGCAGATCAGCCTGCGGAATTGCCAGACTGCCACGCAGCGTCGCGTATTCCGCGTGAACCGTATCGCGAGGGGCCACCGTGTTATGACCGTCGTTGCCTCCGAAAAGAAACACGCACACCAGCGCCTTGTAGTCACCAGCTTGCTGCGCGTTGGCGTTCATCATACCGAAGCGAGCAAAGGCGCTCGCCGCGGCGACAGAACCGCTGGCGGCTAGAGATTCTCGGCGCGAACGAATTGCCATGGAACCTGTCCTCGTTTCAAATGCGTGCGTTGCCGGAGTGCCCGGCCACCATCGCCAATCTGACGTCTCAGCGCAGAATCGCGCCCCGACGGCCGCTAGGAGCACGACGCCCCGTTTCGGAAATTCGTGCCCCGGATACCCACGCCTGCGGGGAATTTGCCACCAGATACAGCGCCCGACCTACGCGACCCGCCGGATCATTCGTACCCACAACAAAGCGCCGCACCACTTCTTTGGACTCGTCCGGCAGTGTCCCATGGGTAATGCGCAGGCTGAGCTCTTCAATCAGCTTCATCGGTTCGGGAGCCAGGGCGAGCAGGGAATCCAGGTTGTGGCTGACGCCAGGACCCAGACGCCGGTCGACGACCATGCCGACGAAATTCGCCCGCTCGACCGCGGTGGCCGAGGTATGAATTTCGAACTCCGGCGCGGCCAACTCCTGCTTGGTGAGCGCGTGGTCCAGGTGATAGTAGCTGAACACGCTGGGCGGGAAGAACACATTCTGCCCTAGCGGAGAGCAGTGGCGCATCAGGTTGTTGTCTTCGGCAACGGTGGAATCCAGCGCACGCATGAGTTTCAGCACAAAGAACACCGGTTCCGCGAGATGGCCCTGCGCCACACCCAAACGGCCGGAAAGCGCAAGAGGGGCGGAGGCCTCTGGATGCAGCAAGATCGCCCGGACGACAGCCTTCAGGTCACCGCGCACACCACTGCCGTTGTTGTTAAACACACGCACCACATCACGGACATACGCGGGGCTTGGGTTGCTGGAGACGAGACTGCGAATCAGCCGGATTGAGACGAAGGGACCCACGTTCGGATGCTCAAAGATATGGGTGATCGCGCCCTCGAGATCTTCGCGCGCCGTACGCCCGGCAGGCATCTGGTAGCCGTTGAGCAGCGTCTTGGCGGTGGTGTCGTGATTCGGTTCCCAGGCAATCATCGGCGCACCGTAATATGCGGGATTACGCGGCGTCCGCACCGTCTGTCCAGGTGTGGGCGCCCAAGTCCACCCCGTAATCGCATTCGCCATCTGCTTCACGGTGTCTTCGGAATAGACGGGGACAGGGTTGCCGTCCTGGTTTTTCACCGGAGTGGCATCGTCGTTCAGCAGTTCCGTACCCAGTGTGAGCAACTGCAGGAACTCCCGGGCATAATTCTCATTCGCGGATGTGCCGCGCGCCGGATCTGGCTTCACATTATTGACGTTGTCCAGATAGCGGCCCATCGCGGGGCTGAGCGACACATTCATGAGCAGCTCACGATAGTTGCCAAATGCGCCCTCGGAAAGCAGATTAAGGTAGGGCACCATCATGTGCGCACGATTCAGGGTATTGCCTGACACCACGAAGATCTGGCTGAGGGCAAACGCAACGCGCTGCCGGAGTTGATCTGGGTTATGCACACCGTAGTGGAAAAAGAGCCGTTGATACGGAGGAAGCAGGACATCGTTCGTCTCTGGAGCGGGGTACTGCGTGGGGGGCAGGGCCAACTGCTCGTCGACGTAGGCTGCCTTGCCAATCGACATCACACGGCTGATCTCCTGGGGTTTCGGTCCCCACGTAGCCTGTTCCAGGAACAACGCCGCTTCCGCAGCGGTGCTAACGGCATTGGCCGCGAGGGGAATCGTGGCGCAGGCGGTAATCAACAACAACTGCAAAACCTGTGCCCACCGGCTTTGATACGAATTCAATGCCCTCATAGCCTGCACCATTCCCGAAAGGACTCCCGGTTAGCCTTGGCAAACCCACAGCCTCATGATAAGTTGCGCTGAAAGTTTCAAAAAGTAAATTCTTTGGGAAGAAGCGATAAACGGAGCAGGTGAACCCGGGGACGCCAGGTAAACGCGAATCTGCCACGGTGACGACAGCTACAGCCGTGTTGCGATCGACTTCGCCTGCAGGAACAGCATCAGGTAGTCCGGACCGCCCGCCTTGGAATCGGTGCCTGACATATTGAAGCCGCCAAAGGGGTGTGCACCCACCATGGCGCCCGTACACTTGCGGTTGACGTAGAGGTTGCCTACGTGGAACTCACGCCGTGCCTGTTCGAGCTTCTGGGGATTCGCCGAATAAACCGCACCGGTGAGGCCGTACTCCGAATCATTTGCAAGCTCCAGAGCATGTCCGAAGTCGCGTGCTGGAGTTACGGCCAGGACGGGGCCAAAGATTTCCTCGCGGAAGATCTTCGCGGCGGGAGGCACGTCGGCGAAGATTGTGGGCTCCAGCAGAAGCGCCTCGCCCTCCACCACTTTGCCCCCAAAGACCAGGCGCGCTTCCGCGTTGCCAGACTCTATATATTCGAGCATTTTCTGCCGCGCGCGGGCATTAATTACCGGGCCTAAATGGATGCCGGGTTCGTTTGCGACGCCCACCTTTAGCTTGGCAGCGCCCGCCAGAAGCTTCTCAAGAAACGGTTCGTAGACAGCTTGGTGAACGATCGCGCGCGAGCAAGCGGAACACTTCTGCCCGCTGAATCCAAACGCGGATGCCAGCACTCCCTGAGCAGCGGCCTCAATGTCTGCCTCGGAATCCACAATGATGGCGTCCTTGCCCCCCATCTCTGCCACCACTCGCTTGATCCAGATTTGCCCCGGAGCAGCCTTCGCGGCAAGTTCGTTCACCCGCAGGCCAACGGCTTTGGAACCCGTAAAGGAGATGAACCTGGTGCGCGGATGCTGAACCAACGCATCGCCGATTTCCCCACCAGGACCAGTAACCAGTTGAATACAGTGCGGAGGAAAGCCCGCCTCGAGGGCAAGCTGGGTGAACGTGCAAGCGATGCGCGGCGTGTCGGAGGAAGGTTTCAGCACGACAGTGTTGCCAGTCACCAGCGCGGCTACCGTCATGCCCGCCAGAATGGCCAGCGGGAAATTCCACGGCGGGATCACCACCGCCACGCCCAATGGAAGGTAGAGCAACTCGGTATGCTCATTGGGCTGGGGATGCATGGGGTGGCTGCCAGCCAGGCGCAGCATCTCTCGTCCATAGTACTCGCAGAAGTCAATGGCCTCTGCGACGTCTGCCTCTGCTTCTACCCAGCTCTTCCCTGCTTCCAGCACCAGCAGAGCATCCAGGTCCATCTTGCGCTGCCGCATCAGACTGGCAAGCTGAAAGGTGAGGCGAACCCGTTCATCCGCAGCAACGGCGCTCCATTTAGGGAAGTAGTCATCCGCCGCTTCGACTGCATGTTGAGCATCAGCAATCGTGGCCCGGGCATGCTCGCTGACAATTTCAGAGGGCTTGGAGGGATTCCGGCTCGCGAAGGTATCGCGGTCGTCCACCCATTCGCCATTGAGCAGCAATGGGAAGCGCGTACCCAAACTGGACCGCAGCCGATCCCATGATTCCTGCGCCTGCGCCCACACTACGGGGTCACCGAAGTTCACATAAGGTTCGTTCGAGAAAGGGCTGACAGACAAGGTTGGCTGGCTAGGCATGGAGGCCTCTCGGGCTAGGGGGAGGAAAAGCCGGGGCGTCGCGATGCCGCCCCGGCGTCTGGCTGTCGTGCGATTACGGAAATAATTGCAAACGTTTAGTCGCTGCTGCCCTTGGCAAGCTCGCGCCCCTTATCGACGAGGTCAGAGGCTTCGTCGACGAGTTCGCGACCACGGTCGTACAGCGAACGACCGTAGTCCATCATGTCGCGACCCTTTTCCACCAAGGCAGTCTTGCCCTGCCGGGAACGGCGGACCAGTAGCCGGCGGGTGGCACGACCGGATTGAGGGGCAAACAACAGCGCGGCGCCCGCGCCAATCGTTATCCCAGCCAAGAACCAAATTACACCTACTCCAGAGTCTTCACGCACGTTGGTAATCTCCTTCGTCCTCATTCTACCGGAATTGCGATTTCGATTCCGATGAGCTGGAAATCTTGAATCAGAAGCCAGCGATATCCCGCTGGGGCTGCCTTTGCGGAAACGCGAACACCGCCGGGCGATCCACTACGCCCCTGCCTGGCGACCGGTCCCGCACAGGACACTAGAGGAGGAAGACGGGCTTAAGAATTGAGGTTGGGTGAGGTTTCAAAGATGTTGGATATGGTGGAAGAGACTGGAAGGCGGGGGTGCAGAAGTTCATATGGAGAGGTTCAACCCTTTATTCTTAAGCCGCTCTTGTCCTCGGCCACGGTGATGCACGTAGCGCGCCAAACATGCCATCGACCAAGAGGAATTAAGTAACATATCTATTTTCAACAACTTTCTCGCTGACGGGAATCGAAGATCCAACCTAGTATCACCGTATCGCCCCGAAGAAAGTACCGGCATCGGAAAGGTTTACCCACTGGGAACCATGAAGTCCTTTCCAGGTCCGCCATCGCTCACCGGCGTGTGTATCCCTTCAGCCAGGATAAGGGCGGATGGCCATGCCGCTTGGAGCACGATTGCCGAGAAGTGAGACTACGAACTGAGGGTTAGGCCAGTAGCGAAGCGGACCACCGGACAGATTGTGAGGTTCGCGCGTCAACTCCAAGGAGTTCGTGGGGCCAGCTCGCCAGGTGTGAGCGAATCGGCATGCAAACTGCGCGCATTCCATTGGGGAGTGGATCGAGTGTGCGCACGTGAACGTGACGATGTAGTCACCACGCCTGCGTCTCAACACAGCCGTTCCTGAATTCATCCAGAAAGAGACGCGTCGGGCCAAGTCGCCTCACCGGCCCAGCAGCTTCAGCCGGTGATCCTCACGTCGCTGCCGCGTTGGACGTACTAATGACAAACAAAGTTCTTTTACTCCCGATGCTTCTGCTAGTTGGGCTGGCTTGCACCCTACCGAGCCTAGCTGCAGCGGAGGCACCCCTGGCACCGCTTCCCGCGATGTTCCCGCTGGAAGTGGGAAACCAGTGGAGCTACGAGACCGCCGATGGCCAGCATCGCTTCACGATCTCGGTTGGGATCCCTGAGATGCACGATGGCACAGTCTATTTCGCGGTGAAGGGCTACGGTTACGGGCCAAACGCATCCAAACTGCTCGTGCGAGCAGGTGTGGAGGGCAACCTTTTCACGCGGGATGAATCGATTGGCGCGGACGCATTGCTTACCTCCTTTACTTACGTTCCAGGAGGCGCCTTCGACAGCCGCCTTGGCCCGTGCGAAGAGATGGGGCGAGTGGCCGCGGAACGAAGGCCATGGGAGTTCGGCTCGCAAAGCAAGGCCGCCGCCGTTGCCATCACCTACCAGAATTTTGCCTGCGCCGATCTTGGCCTGGTGGAGGAAATGTACGTGGAGAACATAGGTCTGGTGAGCCGGACAATGACCACCATTGCCGGTCCGCGCCAGTATCGCTTGGTCTACGCGAGGGTGGGCAACCTGGTTTACCGTCCGAAGGCATCCAGCACCTTGAGCATCGAGCTGGATCAGAGCACTATCACTCTCGATCCAGAGGGAAACCACGCTCCCGTCCCCGTTACGCTGCGCTATGCCGTGGAGCCGCTTACGGGTGGCACCTTGCGCTTCAACAGTGCTCAGCTCTATGATTTCTACCTCGTGGATAGCAGCGGAAGCGAGGTGTGGCGATGGTCGAGCGAGTTTGGCTTCATCCAGCCCATCACGGAAGTATCGTTCGCGGGGATGATTGAGTTCACGGAACAATTACCCGTGCAGCGATTTGCACCAGGCAGCTACATGCTGTACGGAAAGCTGAATACCAATTCCAGCGTGCAGCCCACGGTGGGCACGCCCATCCAGATTACAGAGGCGCAGACGATCCATATAGAGACATTGCGGAGGATCAGAGACAGGCGCATGGCGCCGATGGCTGGCCAGTGACCGTTGCGGCGTTGACGGAACCGTTATTCCAGCAGCTACCGAGCCATCTTCTTTCTGCCCAGGGGGGAACTCCTAAATTGGAGTGACACCCTGGGCTTTTCTGTCAGCCGGTTCGCCAAGCCGGTATAGGTATAATTGCCTCTGCCATGAAAATCACAGGCGTTGAAGCGATCTATGTCCGGCAGGACAATGTGAAGGTGCAGTGCGATAGCGGGCAGGACGCACTGATCGTGAAGGTAAGTACAGACGCCGGCATCACGGGTCTTGGTGAAGTGGACTCGAACCCACTGGGCGCCAAGGGCGTCATTGAAGGTCCGTTCTCGCACACCACAGCGGCCGGGCTGGCCAGCCTGGTTGTGGGAGAAGACCCTTTCGAAACCGAGAAGATCTGGCACAAGATGTACCGCGGAAATATCTACGGCGGGCGTCGCGGCGTAGCCATTCACGCCATGAGTGGCATCGATATGGCATTGTGGGACATCAAGGGGAAGGCCCTGGGAATGCCCGTATGGAAACTGCTGGGCGGCGGCTTTCACGAGCGCATCCGGTGCTATGCCAGCACACTGTTTGGGGCAACGCCCGCGGCCACTGGTGACATCGCCCGGCGCATGGTGGACGCTGGCTTCACGGCTGTGAAGTTTGGCTGGGACCCCATGGGGCAGGATCGCGAACTCGACCGAGCACTCGTGCGGGAAGCCCGGCGTGGGTTAGGGTCCGCTCCTGACCTGATGATTGACGCGGGCCTTGTGTGGGACGCGAAAACTGCGCTGCAGCGAGCCAATGATTTCGCCGAGCACGGCTCTACTGGCTGGAAGAGCCGTTGCGTCCCGATGACTACGATGGCTACCGGAAACTGGCCTCTTCCACTCCTATCCGCATTGCCGCAGGCGAGGAGGAAAGCTGCCGGCAGTCATACTTGGAACTGATGGACCGAGGCCAGATTGACGTGGTGCAAGTAGACCTTACCCGATGTGGCGGTTTCACTGAGGCAATGAAGATTGCGGCGCTGGCCTGGGACCGCGGGCTGCCCGTCGCGAATCACGGCTTCACTACCTATATCAACGTGGCGGCGGCACTGCACTGGCTGAACGCGATTCCGAATGCGTTGATCTGTGAGTTCGTTACCGAGGAAGAGACGAACTTGCGCGAGTCGCTAACGAAGCAAAAATTCCGGGCACGGGACGGGTATCTCGACATGCCGCAGGAGCCAGGGCTTGGCATTGATTTGGACGAAGAGGTTGTGGCCCGGCTCCGGCAGCGGTAACAAAGTGCGAATTTCCCACTTTGCCGGACACAGCTAGCCGGAAAGGTCCTCCGCGCTGGGCTGGGCGTGCGCTGTCACCCACTGGACAAGCAGCGCTTCACTCAAGGCTCCGCTGGCCAACCGCAGCATCGCGTCTGTGGCGGCTTCCTGGGATGCAGTCAAAGTCCAGCCGTTCAGTTCGAGGAATACAGCCATAGAGACGAAGGCAACTCGCTTGTTACCGTCAATGAAAGGGTGGTTTCGTGAGAGGCCGTATGCGTACGAAGCCGCTAGAGCAACGAAGCCGGGATCTCCGTATGCAGCCAGATGGTGCGGGCGAGCCAATGCGGATTCCAGCAAACCATCATCGCGCACGCCGGAGCTACCGCCGTACTCGGTAATCAATTCGAGATGCATTGCCCGCACCAAGGCGAGTGCAAGAAAGCGGATCATCTTCGGGTTCCGTCAAGATAGGACGGACTCAAGGAGTTGCGAACGCTTCAACTTTGATCGCACGCTCTACTTTGCCAGTTCGTGCAACGTGTCGCGATAGCGGCTACGAATCCGGCGGAAGGCACTCATGCCCTGCTCGAAATCGGGATCGTACGGGCTGATCTGGAACCCATCCGGCGTTTCGGTGACATGCAGGACGGCATTCTCTCCCTCGACATGCAGAGCATGGAGGAGTTCTTTGGGAAGGATTACCCCGAGCGAATTGCCGATTTTCCGGACCTTCAATTCCATCTCTTGAGGATAACATGAGTTATAACATCACGACTCTGCTACCGCTACCCCTACCCTAGCCCTGTAGCCACCCTGCGTTCGGCCAGAATGGTGCGCAGGCGGGCGGCCATCTGCTGTTGGATGGCTTTGTGCGCGCCGTCTTCCCGGGCAAGATTGCGCATCTCGCGCGGGTCAGTGACGTAGTCGTAGAACTCCTCACCTTCGCGGGCATCATCCCACATGCTGTATCGGTAGCGCTCGTTACGGATCGAGTAGCCGTCCACCGGGCGCTGCTGGTTGCCGCGACGGACTTGACTGATGGCCGGGCGGTCCCATGCAGCACGGGGGTCGCGAAGCAGCGGTTCAAGCGACTTGCCATGCAAGTGGCGAGGCAGACTTAGCCCGCAGAGCGAGGCCAGAGTGGGATAGAGATCGAGATTCTCCACGGTACGCGGGCATCCCTTGCCCTTCGAAGAGACGCCAGCTCCGCCGATCACAAGGGGATGTCGCGCAGAGGGCTCCCATAAGGACTGTTTCATCCACTGGCCATGTTCGCCGAGGTTGTAGCCATGGTCGCTCCAGAAGACGATCGTTGTACGATCTGCGATGCCAAGCCGGTTCACAGCACTCAGGAGGCGGCCCACGTTGGCGTCGACGAACGCAATGGAAGCATAGTAGGCCCGACGCACTTCGCGCATCTGCTGATCGTTGAGTCCCCAGTTGGGAGGGTCAGTCCA
>JAHCHD010000115.1 GCA_026129915.1 Bryobacterales bacterium | reverse complement strand
CGACGCC
Organism: Bryobacterales bacterium; assembly: GCA_026129915.1. GTDB lineage: Bacteria > Acidobacteriota > Terriglobia > Bryobacterales > Bryobacteraceae > JACTMJ01. Next base: position 15,723 of record JAHCHD010000115.1, on the reverse strand, counting down.
GTGCTCACCATGGAATATTGCATCTTGCCGCTTTGCTCGATCAGCGCTATCTTGGCTCCGATCGCAGTTCTGTTGCTTGCGGTGCCTTGCAGGTCAAGCCCAATCCAGTCGTTCCGGTTGCCGCCGTCGTTTCGCAGGTAGATAGCCTCCCCATTGCACATGGCGACAATGATATCGAGGTCTCCATCATTATCCATGTCACCCACAGCCGCGCCGCGAGCCGCCAGCGGACGCAAAAAGGGCTCACCCGCGGCCGCAGAGATGTTTTCGAACTGCCGGCCATTCCACCTCAACAGAAGCGAAGCCTGCTCGTAAACAATATGGGGCTGCGAGAGGTGGATGTTGTCCATCACATGGCTGTTTGCGAAAAACACATCCCGGTGGCCGTCGAAGTCGTAGTCAAAAATGCGGACACTCCACCCCGCGAACAACTGCGTAATCTTCCCCAGTCCGGAGGTCTGCGTCTCATAGGCAAATGCGCCATCGCCGAGATTGCGGAAGAATGCGTATCGCTCGTTTGAGAGAGTTGTCGTGATGATGTCTGTCCAGCCATCGCCGTCAATGTCGGCGGCATCGGTACCCATCCCCGCGAACACTTTGCCATCTTCGTTATATGCTGTTCCCGCAAGTTCTGCGGTCTCTGTGAATGTGCCATCCCCGTTGTTTCGAAAGAGGTACTGGGGAAAGGAATCGTTTGCGACAGTCACATCGATCCAGCCGTCGTTGTTGAAGTCAGCAAACGCCAAGCCCAGTGCTTTTCCCTTTACTGAAGCGATGCCGCTCTGCTTGCTCACGTTGGTGAAGGTACCGTCGGAACTGCCTCGAAACAGAAGATTCGTGACCGGCGGAAAGTTGTCCGGATGGCAGTAGGCTCGTGCGTCATCCGGTCCGCAAGGAATGCTGTTATCGAAAGTCCAATCCAGGTAGCGGCAAAGGAAGAGGTCCAACTGTCCATCGCCATCGTAGTCAAAGAATCCTGCGCTGGTGAACCAGCCCGTGGCTTCACTCAGCCCGGAGCGTGCAGTGATGTCACTAAACGTAGAGTCGCCATTATTGCGGTAGAGCACCACATGGCCGAACTCCGTCACCAGCAGGTCGGCGTGCCCGTCGTTGTCGAAATCGGCTACCGCCACTCCCATGCTGTAGCCGTTACCCCGGACGCCAGCGGCGTCTGTGACATCCGTGAAGGTGCCGTCGCCGTTGTTGCGAAAAAGCCGATTCCAATAACCGGGTGACGCCTTGCGGAGCACCGTCCCGTCGCGTTGCGGGCTACCGAGTTTTGTCCCATTGGCGAAATAGACGTCAAGGAATCCGTCTCCATCGTAGTCGATGAGACCGACGCCGCCGGTCATGGTCTCAATCAAATACTTGTGTTCGGTAGCGGAATTCCGATTGCGAAACGTGAGGCCAGCCTCGGCCGTGGCATCGACGTAGATGGAAGCCGACTGGGCGGCGAACATCCCCAGCGCCAGCCCCACACAACCCATCGCCACAAGCACCCGTTGCTGCATGTGCTCCAATCTTACCCGGCTTTGTGCGGAGAGGGCACACCAGATTCACCACGAGGTGGCAGAAATCGTACCGGCGATTTTGCGGCGCGCCTCTCTCGTCTGCAGCGCGCTTCCCTGTCTGGGACTCTGTCAGCACCTCTGCTCTCGCAGGGCCAACTGCGATAAGCTTTTGGCCACTATGTCGACGCGACGCGAATTCTTCGCACTCGCTGCCGCTGTATTCGCGCTGCATCAGAGGGCTGCTGGCCAGACGACACCCGAGCGGGGGATCTATCGGGATTACGCTCGATGTTTGCCGGAGTTCCTGGGCCGGCTGGCGAAGGAAGCGTATGACCGGCGAAATCGGGATTTAGAGAAACTCGTCACACCCGAGACCATCGTGGAGCGGCAGCAGTGGGTTACCAACACCTTCTGGGAACTGGTGGGAGGCATGCCGGTACGCACGCCATTGAATGCGCGCGTGACGGGACAGCTCGAGCGCCGTGGCTACCGGTTGGAGAAAGTGATTTACGAGAGTCAGCCCAACTTCCTGATCTCCGGGAATCTTTATCTACCCACGGAGGGCACACCGCCGTATCCTGGCGTGCTGTTTCAGATGGGACATTCGGCCAACGGAAAAGCGTACGTCCAATATCAGCGCTGCTGCCAGTCCTTGGCACGGCTTGGTTACGTGGTGCTTGGCTTTGACCCAATGGGGCAGGGTGAGCGCACCTACTATCCCGGGCCGCAACCGTTTCTCACTCGCCTGGACGCCGATGAAGAGCACACCCGGCCCGGGCGGCAGATGTTGCTGAAGGGCGACACCAGTACTCGCCTGCAGACCTGGGATTCTGTACGCAGTCTCGACTTGCTAGCCTCGCATCCGTTGGTTGATCCTTCACGGCTTGCATCCACTGGCCAATCCGGCGGCGGCACCAATACGATGCTGCTTGCGGCAGTAGACTCCCGCCTGACCGCGGCTGCGCTTTCTTGCCCGAACACGGAGAACGTTGCCATTGCGGACTTCAACTCTCCGGGTTCGACGGATGACGCAGAGCAGAACCTGGTGGCCTCAGCACCGGTTGGCTTTGACCGGTGGGACCTGCTGTATCCCTTCGCTCCCAAGCCGCTACTGATTGCAGTGAGTGAGCGTGATTTCTTTGGCACCTACTCGCCCCGCTATATCTCGAATGGCCTTGAAGAGTTCAGGAAGCTTGAGAAGATTTACCAGGTGATGGGCCAGCCCGAGCGGATCCGATGGCGTTCCACTCCACTTCCGCATGGGCTCAGCCTCGACATGCGCATGATGATCTACCATTGGTTGGAGCGCTGGATGCAAGCGAACCCGAGGGAGATCACCGAGGAGCCGGAGACACACCCCGAACCGGACGACCAACTATTCGTATCACCGCGGGGCAGCCTGGTGGTGGACTTCGGCAGCGAGACTCCGTTTTCCATCAACCACAAGCGCACTGTTCCGAAGACTCCAACTGATCTGGCTACGCTGATCGGGGCAGACCCGCCCTTCAACCGAGGAACGTTCACGAAGTTGGGCGATGCGCAGTACCAGGCGACGACCATTGATGTAGTCGAGTTCCAGAGCGCGCCGGAGGTGTGGGTTCCGGCGTGGATATTCCAGCCACGAAAAGCAGATCCTGCAAAGCCGCTTCTGGTAGTGCTCCACCCAAGCGGACGACTGGGTTGGCGGGAGAACGACCTTTACGACGAACTTGCTTCCGCGGGTTGCGTGGTGTGTGCACCGGACTTCAGAAATCAAGGCGACCTGCGCCCCGAGTTCGGCCGCGGAGTTCGTGGCCACGCAGACTTGCACAACAGCGAAGAGCACTATGCGTGGTCATCGCTCATTCTTGGCAAGCCGCTGCTGGGACAGCGGGTTACCGATCTGCTGGCGGTGCTTCAAGGGCTAAGGGCGCGCCCGGAATTGGCGAGGCGCCGGGTGGTGATCGCCGCGCTGGGCTTCACCACGGTGCCGGCGATATTCACGGCCGCGATCGACCGCGGGGTGCACGGCCTGTACCTCGCTGGCGGGCTACTCTCGTTCGATACACTCTGCGCAGCGGAGAACTACACTCATCCCTTCGGAAACTTTGTTCCGCGGCTTCTGCACCACACGGACTTGCCATTGTTGGCGGTGTCTTCTAGCTCAACTGTCGTTACCGTTGCCGGAGCAGTTGATGGAGGCGGCAATGATGTGAGAACGGATGTTGTACGGCAGGTCTACGACAACATCGCGGGAAACCGCGCGCAAGTTGAGATTCTAGACAAGGATGCGTGGAGGGCCGGGGCCATCTTGCGATCAGCCGCTGTTAACGGATAGCGGACGGTCAACCGCACGCAGCTTCGCGGATGACCCGGTCGACTCCGATGGAAGCAGTAACGAAGGTGGGTAGCTCCCACGCGCTGTCCCAAGATGCCCCGATCCCGTGGTCGCGAGCCGAGCACCCAGTCCAGATGGGAGTTCGCCGGTCGTCATCTTCGTGTACGTGGCAGACGTAGATCAGGCCGCTGAGCGGGCCGCCGTCACCAGGTACCGCTGCCGGAACTAGCTAGTGCGCGTCCACCCAGTCACCGTAGTCCCGGCAGTTCGTTACGGCGCCACCCGCAGTGTGGCCGTATTGCTGGCTACTCCGCCCACGGTGAGCACCAGAGGATGGTCGCCAGCGGGGAGGCCTGCGGGCACCAGGATGTTGGCTTGGCCCAGGCCGACGAAGCCTGGGGCCAGGCCTAGGAAGGCTACGCCGGCGGGTTGGCCACCGATGGAGGCTGAGAATGGCAGGGTGGCGTGCGAGAGTTCCGTGGCAGAAGCGGCACTGCCTGCCGGGATCGCTGGGGATACTGGACCGACTCCACTGAGATAGAGCAGGATGTACTTGCCGGGCTTCGCGGGATTGCTCTCGCCCACCAGGACATAGGATTCGTCGAGGGCGACGGCGTGGGCACCGTTGTACACAAGCAAATCGGGCGCGGCCGCCGCCACGTTCACGCTCACATCGCCGCTCGGAATTCCATCCCGTACCACCTGCACATTCACGGAGCCGGGCACGATGTCCTCGGGCATCTGGGCATTGATCTGCAGGGGCGATACGAAGTAGAGGGGGACGTTGCGCCCGCTCACTCGCACTTCCACCCCGGCCAGAATCAGAGGCAGCGGCACTCTCTGTGCGGCTCCCGTCATTCCGCTGAGGTTCAAGCCGTAGATGGAGAAGATTGCCCCGGCGGCCACCGTGGGCGAACCGGCGGCCAAGCTTACGACCCCGCCGTTGTTGGGCTGTGGGGAGGGCTTCGCGCCCGCGGGGGTCAGCCGGTAGAGATAGGCACTGGTGGATACCATTAGCTCATCACTCTTACCCACGGCTACGCCATTCACAGGCGACATGCCACCGCCGGTGGCTAGTGCCCCTGTCGCCAGCGCCGGACCATACTCCCCATCCCCCGCCACCGTATCAATCCGGCCATCAGCGCTAAGGACCCTTACCCTTTGGCCGTCTGCGATGAACACGTTGCCCTTACTGTCGAGTGCAAGATCACGGACTAAAGAGACGAGACTTCCCGCAACTGGACCTCCATCGCCCTTGAACCCGTAACTTCGAGGCGTTCCTCCAATCACTGAGAAGGAACCTTGCGGGGAACGCCGGTAGATCGCGTTGTCGAAGGCCACCACCATATCGCCGTTAGCCCGAAATGCAATGGCCGTGGGCGAACCCTGCGCTGAAGGAAAGTCACTCGCATGCACCACCAGCGACGCCTGGCTTGGAGATACCACCCTGTAGATCCCGTTCGACGCCGTGAAGTGAATGTTGCCCGACCCATCCGCCGCAAGGCCCATAGGGCTAAAACCGAGAGACTGCATTTGGAATGAACTGCGATTGTAGAGGTTCTGCAGGAGGCCATCCGCGCCTACGCGCCAGATCTGATGGTCAAGATTGTCAGCGAACACCAGACCTTGCGGGGTGGCCAGCGCGGCTGCGATCTGGCGAAAACTCGCCTGCAATGCCGGCTTGCCTTTCTCGGCATCCAGTGAGTTTGCTGGTGCTTCGGCACCCGTCCCTGCAAAGCCACGAATCACCCCGTCCGGCGAGATCTGCATGATTCTGGTGCGGGACAGCAGATACATGTTTCCATCTGCATCGATTGCAGTCTTGCCGCAGCAGACAAATGGGGATGTCACGGCCTGTTGGCCCTCAATGGACAGGGGTCCCGGGATCGTCTGCACGCTGCTGGGGACTGCCAGTCCGTTTCCCGCAACCGTCTCTACATTGAGGGGCAAGATCGAATCGGCGGCGGGAGTGACTTCGAGTTCAAAAGTCAGATTTGCGGTGTGATCCGCGTTGCCGAGTCGGGCGGTCGCCTGGTAGTTGCCCGGCTCCACCGACGCGGCTGACAGCAAGACCTCGTTGAAATACCCCGGGTGCAGCCAGGGAGCCGCCGGGGCTGGAATCATCCGGATGCCGCTTGCCAGGTCGCGATCGGTGTCAGTGAACCGGTGCGGGCGCAGGAAGGCGGTACCCTTGCGTAGGGTCTGCCGAATGGGGGATGCCTCTGTGGCGACAACGATGACATTCACCTGACCGGCGACGGTTTCGGCAGTCGCGCCAGCGTTCACTGTCCTGGTGGTGGGACCGAACCAGCCGACTTCCGGGTTGGCGGGGTTGTAGGCGACGTGGTCATTCTGGGTTGTGTTGGTGAGAGCAGGACCGCTGGTCCAGGTGGCCCCCATGTCCCTGGTGCGTCGCGAGAAGCTGCCACTGCCGGATACAATTACGACACTGCGGTCTGGCGACGGGTGAATCCGATGCAGGCCGGGCATCCCCGCGATCGCGGTGGCTGCCGCTCCGCCGTTGGTTGAGCGGAATGCCGCATCTGCCTGGAGTGCCTGCGCACCCGAAGCCCGAGTTCCGAACAGACCGATCAGGAGCGTGTTCGGGCTTCCTGGATCGCTATAGACGACGGCCGATACCATCGACGTGAAGGCGCCGGACGGGTGTGCAAGCTTCGCGCCAGTTTGCCAGTTCTTGCCTTCATTGTGCCGGCGGCAAGTCACCCTGATCACCGGAGATTCCACGGCACACAGAACATCTGTTGCGGATCACCCGCTTGATCTCGATTGTGAAGGTGCAAGGAACGCCGGTGCTTTCGCCCAGGTGTCCCCGCGATTCGTGGACTTACAATGCCTGGCCATACTGCAGGTACAGGCGTTCTGATTCGGATCCGAATGAGGAATATGGCGACGCCAGGGCTGTGTGCTTGGTAGCCCGTTCAGCACTGCAATCCCGTCTCCGCCGTTGTCACTGCGCCAGAGGAATTGGGGATCTGGATTGAGGATCGCATAAAGCGTGTGAGCCCGGTTTCAAAGTGGTCAGTTTTAGCTTCACAGTTTCGTGGTGGTTCCACGAGTGCGCACGCTCGCCAAAGCAAGCCACCATCGCAAATCTTGTACAGGGTGGAGGCAGGGCGCCAGGCGCGTTCGCATCCAAAATGGCACCGTTTCGACGGGCGTGACACCCCAGATGGTGTCTCCATCAAACGGATCCACCACCATGCTCTGAACTGTTTGTTCATCGGTTGCTGCGCAAACACGGAGGGTGTCAAGGAAGCACAATGTGCAACCACAAGCACAAGCCCAAGGTAGATTCCCCTCCAAGTCATCGCTTTACCCTCCATTAGCCAGATACTGCAACTCTGCGCCTAACCCCGACAGACGACACTTCCCGCGCCTTAGTGCCGGAAGTCATCCCTTACGTTGGTATTGGCGAAGTTCCCCGGAATTGCACGTCAGCACTCGGCGGAAGATCTAGTCGATTTGGGAGGGAGTAAGCGGGAGTTCACGGGAGCAAGCTGCAGAGAGGTCCCGCTTTGCGAATCACTGGATTCTGGATCGTGATTTTAGTGATGGCAGAGTAGCGGCCGATGAATCTGCCTCTTAAGGTCGCACCTCACTGCGATGCAAATTGATTCGGTCTGCGTCCCTGACCGGCTCGCGGTGGTCCCTCTCGATCCACTGGCAATGCCCTTTATCGGGCACCAGACCCGCCTCGTTGAGGTATCTGAGCACTTCAGCCAGGCCTTTGCCATCTCCGTTGACGCGCGCATCGGCCTCCAGCTTGCTGCGGAAGTCCATTCCGTTAAGCATTTGGGTCTGGCGCGAGTCCGCTCCCCGGCGTAACAGCAGAAGTACCGCGGGCCAATTCTGGGAATTCACGGCTTGTCTGAGAGCCGTCGCTCCATCGCGCGACTTCCTATTGACGTCCGCGCCGCGATGGATCAGCAGTTCCAGCACCTCCAAGGGGACTCGGATTCCGGTCGCCAGAAAGTAGACGGGGCGGCCGAATTTGTCCGGGCTAGCCTGCTGGGGCTGGCACCGCGCCAAGCAACAGACCCACCGGCTCGATGCCAACTCCTTGCTGCCTCACCAGAATTGCCTCAGTGAGAGGCAATGTGAACTCCCCCTTGTTCGGATCGGCACCCGCCTCCAGCAAAGCCCGCAGGACATCGGGAGGCCCAGGCTTTCTGCAACTGCTGCAGAGCCACCACCAGGATGCTTGCGCTGGTCACGCCGAGCTTTCCCGCATGATTCACAGAACGCGCGGCTTCGGGCCACGGGCAGCTTTACTTCGTCCTGTTGCATGGGCATCTTCCACGTCCCGCATACCACCCGGCACGAAGCGTGCCAGCGTTCCATCGCTGCGTTTCAGGCAAACAAACATCGAGGGCGGTCCCCACCACCATGCTCCCACCACAAACAGCGGGGTCGGAGGGAGGCGATACCACCGATGCCCCGGGCGATCGCGAAGATTTCGACAGCACGAACAGAGGCGAACCGCTGCCACAAAGCCGCGCCTGGCAGCAGCAGGAACAGCACCACCACGGCCAGCGGACTGACTTCGCTGGACCCGCCGCGGCTAGCCCCAAGAGCAGGAAGAGCCCGACGCCTGCCAGGTCGCAGACGACAAGAATCCAGAACAGCACCTTAAGTAACATGCAGTACCGCTTAGCGTACGCAAAATGGCCAGCAAATCTCAACACAGTTCGACTTTCACGTGCTCCATGCTATTATTCCGGAGCGACAGATCTCGCAGTCTGTGTGATTCGCAAGCGGGAAAGGGGATAGTTCCTTGAGCACATCTTTGAATCCGGAAATGATCTTGCAGGTGGGACTTGGTTTCTGGGCCTCCAAGTCGCTGCTGAGTGCAATTGAGATGGAGGTATTCACCGAGCTTTCGAAACATCCGGAGGATCTTGAAACGCTGAGAGGCCGGATGGGGCTTCACCCGCGCTCCGCGCGCGATTTCTTCGATACCCTGGTTGCGCTTGGCTTCCTCACGCGGACGAATGGCATCTATGCCAACACGCCAGAAACCGACCTCTTCCTGGACAAACGTAAGCCTTCCTACATTGGCGGCGTTCTGGAAATGGCCAACCACAGGCTGTATCCGTTCTGGGGTTCGCTTACGGAAGCGCTGCGCACGGGCAAACCACAGAACGAAGCCAAGGATGGCGGAGCGCCTCTATTTGAAGCACTCTACGCGGATCCCGCTCGCCTGAAAGAATTTCTGAAGGCCATGACCGGAATCTCGCACGGGGCCAACCAAGCCATCGCCCGGCAGGTTTCCTGGTCCAGGTACCAGACGTTCGTCGATGTTGGCACTGCGCAGGGAGACCTTGCTGTGCAGATCGCACTCGCCAACCCGCACCTCACCGGGCTCGGATACGATCTCGCTGAGGTTGGACCCATCTTTGAGGACTATGCGGAAGCAAATAGCGTTCAGGATCGACTGCGGTTCCAGGGCGGAAACTTCTTTGACGAACCATTGCCGCAGGCGGATGTCATCACCATGGGGCACATCCTCCACGATTGGGACCTCGACATCAAACGCATGCTGATTGCCAAAGCCTACCAGGCGCTGCCCGAGGGCGGCGCGTTTGTGGTGTACGAAACCCTGATTGACAACGACCGTTCCCAGAATGCCTTCGGTCTTCTGATGAGCCTCAATATGCTCATCGAAACCCCGGGCGGATTCGACTACACCGCCGCCGACTGCGAGCAATGGATGCGCGAAGCCGGCTTCCGTGAATGTTCCCACCAGCATCTTGTCGGCCCGGATTCCATGGTGATTGGCATCAAGTAAACCGGGGCGCCCGGATAGACCATCGGGGTCGCCGAACCAAGATGGCGGAAGGAATGCATGCAACCCATTAGTGAACGTGACAGGCGTGGAGATAGGAATCTTCAATGTGCCTTTCGCGAAACCGGTCGCGGCCCTTCGTTTCAGTCTTGGGATTTTCCGATTTGTTTTCGTTCAACGCACTTGGGCCGTTTTGATGGGGGTGGAGCGTGCGGCCCCGAGCGCAATAGCGAGCTGGGAGCGAAAGAAACCCCCTGGCGAAGCGGCCGTATTGGCTGCTGCCAGGGGGTGCATGCCCGAGTGGGCCAGGTGGCTAAAACAGGATCCGCAAGCCCAATTGCATTTGGCGGTTGCTGCGAGCCGTGCCGCCAATGATGCCGAACGCGGGAGTTCCCACACCCGTGCCGGGCGTGCCTAGCTGGGGAGTATTGAACACATTGAAGGCCTCAGCACGGAACTCAATGCGGCCCCCCTCGCGCTTCGGTAGCGGGAAATTCCGCTGCAAGGAGGCGTCGGATGACACCATGCCCGGAGCCATCAGAATGTTCCGTCCCGCGTTGCCGTGGGTGTGTTGGGCAGGGAAGTCAAACGCCGAGGTATCGAACCAGCGCTCCACGGTGGGGTTGTCCAGCGTGCCATTACTGAGGCGATTTGGACGGTTGGAGTTGCCGGTATTTGCGTTATCGAAGTTCAGCGTAAGCGTGATGGGTGGTCCGGAAGACAAGGTGGTGATGCCACCCAATCCCCAGCCACCTAGAATCATGCCGGCGGGTCCTGACGTGGCCCAGCGCTTGCCATTGCCGAAGGGCAGTTCCCACAGGCCGCTGAATACAAATCGGTGCCCGATGTGGTGGTCGGAAAGGCCGTAGTTGAGCCGGCGATTGTAGGAGTCCATTACCTGCCCAGCGCCAGCCACGAAGCCCCCGCCGTCGCTGAGGTCCACGTTGCTCTGCATATCCAGGGCTCTCCCGAAGGTGTAAGCGCCCAGGAAGTTGAAGCCGGAGGAGAAGCGCTTTTCAAGGCGCGTCGACAGGCCATTGTAATTGGAGGTTACCCACGGAGACATGGTGAGGATGCTGCCACTGGTGATGCTACTGAGCGGTCTCCGGGTATTGATGCCACCGGGGCCCGGCTGCGGCTGATTGCCCTCAAAGGCTCCGTAGAGCTTCACGCCGCTGTTGCCGACATAGTTCACTTCCCACATGTAGTCGCGGCCCAGTTCGCGTTGGACGGACAGGTTCCACTGTAGGACGTAGGGAATGGTATTGCGCAGCGGCCAGGAACGAATCTGGAGTGTGTTGTTGGGAGGCAGCACGTACTCCGCGGGGTTGATTGGCGCCGGGCGCGCGGGCAACGTGCCGCTGAGCGAAATGGTGGAGGAGGGGTTGATTTGATCGCTGGCGATGCTGTAGCCGCCAAAGCCGACGAAGGGGGGATTGTTGGTCATGCGCTGGCTTATGCCAAAGCCCTCATCCTGCGCGAAGAACACACCTGCTCCGCCACGAACGACGGTCTTCTCCATGGCGCGCCAGGCGAAGCCGATGCGAGGCGCCCAGTTGTTCTTGTCTAGTTGCTGCAAAGAACGGGGGAAGCGGGAATCGCCCGCCAGCACATACTGGCCGAAAAAGGAACCTGGCTCCGTGATGACGTTCGCCAGCTTGTTGTTGGCGTCGTAGAAAGGACTGGTAATTTCGTACCGGAGGCCCAGGTTGAGGGTAAAGGTGGGGGAAATGATCCAGTCGTCCTGCACATAGAAGTAGTAGTTCTGCGCGCGCTCGTTCGCATCCGCGGGCGTACCTACCGTGATGTTGTTGGGAAGCCCCAGCAGCAGGTCAGCAACCGGCGAACCTGTACCTGGACGGCTTAGCGTATTTTGGGAGAACACGCCAGTAAACCCGAAGCTGCCGCGGCCCTGGAGAGCGGCAAAGGTGGGCACATCGATGTGCTGGAAGTCGAAGCCCGTACGTAGCGTATGCTTCCCGCGCACCCAGGTGAAGTTGTTGCTGATATTGGTGACCTTTGACTTCTTATCGAGCGGCACGTTGCCGAAGTTGGCGGGCTGAGCCCCCAACCCGGCAAAGCCCGTGACGCCCACGGTGGGAATGGACGACTCTACCCCTGGCGCGAGTGTGCCGGGGATGATCTCGTTCTTCGGCAAGGTAGCATCCTGAATCACCCCCGTGTAGTTGTAGGCCACGCGCAGCTCATTCACCATGGTTGGGCTGACGATACGGGTGTAACCCAGGCCCCAAGAACGGGCCGGAATGGTACGGTCCACCGGAGTCTGCGGTCCGGGAGGCAGCGCCGGGAGCCTAGAGAAATTGCCGTTGTCGAAAGAGAAGCGAGCAAACAGCGTGTCGGTATCTGACAGGCGCACGTCGCCGCGGAAGGTGCCATTGTTCACGCGGGTAGCTTGAATGGGATTGATGACGTAGTTGTTGGCTGTGCCTGCAAGATTCGGCGCCGGGTACAGCTGAGCCAGAGAACGGCCGACGGGGTCCATCCGGGAAACGGGGATGGTGTCGTTCGCAAAACGATCGCGCACGAAGCCCGCCCCATTCGGGTTCGGTCGGGTGGACAGAGGGTCAAACACCGCATTTGGGAAGACACCACCGATTTGATCGGGCAGAGGCACGGTGGATCGGTTGGTTTCCCCTTCCGAGATATGCGTGCGCTGGACGGCACCGTGCCACCAGGCACGATTCTTTACGATGGGTCCGCCTAATGAGCCGCCGAATTGGTGCTGGATGAACAGCGGCTGCTCGAGAGTTGCAGGCAGGAAGTAGTCGCGCGCATCCATTTTGTTGTTGCGCAGGAACTCGAACGCGGAGCCATGCATTTCGTTGGTACCGGACTTGGTGACGACGTTCACCACAGCGCCGGCCGATGCGCCATACTCCGCCGAGTAGTTGCTGGTTTGCACCTTGAACTCGCTGACGGCTTCCAGAGAGGGACGCATGGCGTCGCGGGCGCGGTTGTCGAGGCCGCGGAGATAGTTCTGGTTGCGGGCGCCATCCAGCAGGAAGGCGTTCTGCAAACCGCGGTTCCCGTAGGCGGAGAACGAGCGGTCACGCGAGCGAGTGCTAGGCACTGCGCCCGCGCTGAGGTTGCCGAGGTCGAGGTAGTTACGACCGTTCAGCGGCAACTGCTGGATGTTGCGATCGTCGATCACCTGGCCTACCGTGTTGCTGCGGACTTCCACCAATTCGGCGGCAGCACTCACCGTCACGGATTCGGTAAGAGCGCCCGGCTCAAGTGTCAGGCGCAGGTTAAGCGAATCGTCGACGCGCATCACAACGCCGGGGCGGCTTAGCATTTTGAAGCCCTGGGCAGATACCTCAATGGTGTACGTGCTAGGCCGCAGCAGCGGCGCCACGAATGCGCCTTGCATATTGGTGGTGAGGATACGAGCGATGTCGCCGGTATCGGTGCCGATCAGCGTTACCGTGGCCCCGGGCACCACGGCGCCCGAAGAGTCAAGTACAGTGCCTGTAATGGTGCCAGTTGACGTTTGGGCCACGGCCGCCAAGGCCATTGTGAGGAACAGAAATAGGAGACGTTTCAACATGGGAACTCCTGAAGCAAGTTAGTTCGATTTCCGCAATGAGTCCTGCCAGCGTTGGGCCGCGGTTGCCAAGTCATCCACCAGCTTGGGGTGGAGACGCCGCAGGTTCTTCGATTCACCGGGGTCTTCTTCGACATTGGACAGGAACAGGGCATCGTCGCCCGTCAATGGTTCCCATCCCTTTGGATCGCGATTGTAGTCCCGACCGTTGATCACCAGCTTCCACTGGCCGCGGCGCACGGCCAGCTGGCCGGAATTGGTCCAAAAGATCTCAGCGTGCGGGCTGGCCGCACCGTCGAAGAGAACCGGAAGCAGCGAGTGGCCATCCAGGTCGCTCGGCAAACCGATGCCCGCCGCAGCCAGCAGAGTGGGGAAGATATCCATGGACTGCACCACCTGTGTGTGCTTGCCAGGCTTCACGCGCGCGGGCCAGTGGATGAAGGCGGGCACATGCATGCCGCCGTCGAACAACGAAAACTTGAAGCCGCGAAATGGCCCATTGGAACCCGCGACTGCATATTCCTGCGCCAGACCGGCGCGCTTCTCGGTGGTGGCGCCGTTATCGCCCACGAAGACCAGCAGAGTGTTTTCCAACTGCCCGTTGCGAATAAGCGCCTCGCGGATTTGCCCCATCGCGTCGTCCACCGCGGCCACCATGGCTGCATAGATGCGACGCTCCAGGGGCAGTTCCTTGAAGCGATCCACGTATTTGTCCGGGGCGTGCATGGGGTAGTGCGGAGCGTTGAACGCGAAGTAGCCGCAGAAGGGCTGATTGCGGTTGGCGTCGAGAAACGCGACCGCCTCCTCGCCAATGCGCTCAGTGAAGTAGCGGCCGTCCTCAAAGACCTCATCACGATTGCGCCACAGGTCGTGGAAATTGGCGCGGCGCGGCTCACCCCAATAGTAGCGGTGCGAATAGAAGTCAATGCATCCGCTGAGGTGCCCATAGAAATAGTCGAAGCCGTGCGCGTTGGGAACAGTGTCCGGCTTCTCACCGAGGTGCCATTTGCCGATGCTGGCGGTGCGGTAGCCGTTCTGTTTGAAGGTGGCGCCAAGGCAGGGAATTCCCGGGGTGAGTTCACCGCCGTTAGTGGGTACCCCCGCGTTGGCGGGGAAGCGCCCCGACTGGATGGAGGCCCGCGCCGGCGCACAAACCGGGGCGTTCGAATACCAGTTTGTGAATACGGCGGCGCCGCGCGCAAAGGCATCCAGGTGCGGCGTCCTCAAATCCTTGGCGCCGAGGAAGCCCAGGTCATAGCAGCCCAGGTCATCGAGCACCACCACCAACACATTCGGCCTGTCAGACCTTGTTTGGGCGGAAAGCAGACCGGGAGCGGCAGCAATAGCCGCACCCGTACTCAGAAATTCACGTCGGGAAGAGAGAGACATCGTGGCACCAAATCGCGCGAACAGGAGTTCCTGCGATCATGACGCCAATCCTCAACGGGCACAAGGGAATTTCACGGTGAAAGCTATGTGAAGTCCAGTGAAACGGGGGCGATTGCGGGGTAAGCCTTTGCAGTACTTGGCTAAAACGGACTTGGCCAAATCAGCCCACCGAACACCAGCCAGGCCAGCAGGAAGGTCCATAGGAGGTTAAATCCCTGCGCAGCCAGGAACGCAAAGAAGGGGCGCCCCTCCTCCATGCGGAGAAACTCGCGGAAATTGGTCTCCAGGCCGATGCAGACAAAGGCCAGGGAGAACCACATGGTCCGCAGTCCGCTGACCACCTTCTTGGTGTCACCGATGATGCCTTCACCCAGCAAGAAGGAGAACACCAGCGAGGCCACCATGAAGCCGAGAACGAACTTCGGGAAGCGCTCCCAGATGACGCCGACGGTTGGACGCTGGCCCTCATTCTTATTGCGAAGAGTCCACCACACGCTTAGGCCGAAAGCGGCGAAGCCAATCAGCACGTTTTGCGAAAACTTCACGATGGTGCCCACCTTCATGGCGGTCTCGCTGATGAGAGCGGCCGCCGCCACGACGGATCCGGTAGTATCGAGCGTGCCACCCATCCATGCGCCAGCCACCGCATCGGGCATGGCCAGCGCTTTGGCCAACCAGGGCTGGATGATAATCATGGGTGCAGCGACGATCAGCACCACTGAAGTGACATAACTGAGCTTCTTCTTGTCGCCCTGAATCGCGCCGCAGGTGGCGATAGCCGCCGAAACGCCGCAGATGGAAACAGCGCTCGCCAGCATCACGGCAAACTCGTCGTCCACCCGGAAGCGCCGGCAGATCCAAAAGGCGACATACCAAACCACCACCACCACTGCCACAGACTGCACTACGCCCAATGCGCCTGCCTGCATGATTTCACCAAACAGAATAGTGGCGCCCATCATCACCAGGCCGGTCTTGATGAAGTACTCCGTGCGCACAGCGGGCATCAGCCAGGCGGGCGTGCCCACCGTGTTGCTGATGAGCAACCCAAGCAGCAGAGAAAAGATGACGTACTCGATCCCCCAATAGCTGGCCTCACCATTGCCCGCGAGCCACTGGGCCAGCACGGAAAGCG
>JAHCHD010000114.1 GCA_026129915.1 Bryobacterales bacterium | reverse complement strand
GGAGCATCTTGTGGACGCGGTGGTGCGTCGGCAAAGGGGTATACTAGCTCACAAAGCCCATGGTACTCACCAAACAAGAACTCATCGATTGTCTACAAAAGGAATCGCGGATTCTCCTGCACCTCTGCGGCAAACTCTCCGCCGAGATGCTCGACTACCGTCCCACGCCGAAGCAGCGCAGCACGATCGAGTTGCTCCGCTACCTCACCTACATGGGACCGATTCTTGTCCAGTCTATCCAGCAGGGAGCCTTCCTCCTGGAGGAATGGGGAGCCAGTGAGTCCAGAGCCGAAACCATGGATTTCGACGCGATCCTGGCGAGCCTCGAGTCGCAGGCCGGAGACTATGCGGCTGCCCTCAGCGGCTTTTCTGACGAGGACTTGCGGGGCGAGATTGAACTCTTCGGCA
Organism: Bryobacterales bacterium; assembly: GCA_026129915.1. Lineage (GTDB taxonomy): Bacteria > Acidobacteriota > Terriglobia > Bryobacterales > Bryobacteraceae > JACTMJ01. Next base: position 15,496 of record JAHCHD010000114.1, on the reverse strand, counting down.
GCAAGGCTACCCGCGGCGCGATGCTGGTAGACTTCATCGTTTGCGGCCACGCGGCCTACCGCACCCAGCTCTTCTGCTACCTGAAGTCCTGCGGTCGCGACGAACTGGGCACCATGAATCTCTGGGCCGGCGTGGACGCTGCAAGTTAGGTTCAGCGGGAGCTTGGCTGGGTTTGGCGTTTGGCGGAATGTATGTACCAGCAGGCGAGCGTCACCACGGTGAGTGTGGCTAACAGGTAAAGCACCCACAGTGCCAAGAGTACGCCGGGTGAAAGCCACTCCGGGTGGTTGATAGAGAGGCGCTGCGCCATCTCACCAAAGCCTCCAGCCGGCCACTGGCTGAGCTGCATCACTGGAAAATGTCCCCGTGGCAGCGGTGTGATGCCCGCGTAGTAGGGCAGGCTGACGAGATTGACCGTGAAAAGGTCGAGTACCGCGAAAACCAGCACCATCGAAGTAGCGATGCGGGTAGCGTGACGCGGACCAAAGGCATAGCCGAGGCCAGCCACCATTACCACTATCACCGCGTTGGTAGCGCTGCAAAGATACCAGCCGATGGCGGTGGATTGGCCGTGGGCACTGAAGATCTGCCATCCCTGGTAGACAATGCTGACGATGAAAAGAGCAACGAGCGGAAGCGGAACTGCCCAAAAGGCGGGCAGCGTAAGCGGAGAAAGCATCGAGCGCGCACGGAACATGCGAAGCGCGGCGCGAAGCAACCCCACAACCACAACGATGCTCACGATGCGAAAGATCCAGTACAGCCAGTCTGGAAGGAGGAGAAAGCTCCAGCCACCGATCCAATAGTAGGAACTCGTACCATACATCCAGATTTCCCACCAATCAATGAGCAAGAGATTGGGGAGGCGCTGTGCTAGCGGGATGGCTGTGGCATCGGCGTCGAGTCGTTCGCCGGAAAGTGCGCCGGTGGTGCGGATGTTGTCAAGGAACCACCAGCCCGCAACGGCAAAGAATGCGGTGCTCGCGACGGCGATGTGGCGCAGCTGGCGCAACCAGCCAGACGACAATGAGCCAGCGGCCACGGCCGCCAATGCGTATACAGGCATCAGCAGAATGCCGTAGGCTTTGGTGATCGCGGTGAGCCCGGCCAGAGCGCCGGCCAAAGCCGCGTTGGCAATTCCGTGGCGAAAGGGAACGCTGCCCGCGATAACCACCAAACAGAGGGCCAGGAGCACGATGGCCAAGGGATCGTTCCCGACGCGGGCGACATAGATCGCAAAATTTGGGATGACGGCGAGCATCAGGCATGCGGGCAGGGCCAGATCTGGATTTGCAAAGACTCGCCGGGCAAGCATCCACAGCAGTGGCAGACAAAGTGAGGCGATCACCACCAGCACCAGGCGGAACATATAGAGGCGCTCCGGAAGCGTCTGCAATCCAGAAACGACATCCAGCCAATAGAGCAGATAATAGGCCACGGGGGGATGCTGTGCCTGGTAGTTATCCGCACGCAGCCCCGGCTGTGGCGGATCGTTAACACGGAGCTGCTTGTAAGCGCCTTCCCTTTGGCTTCGCTCTGATTCCGGCAGATTCCAATACTCCTTGCGGGAAGTGCCGCCCCCGAGATAGACGGGCAAGTGGTGGGGGATAGGACCCAGGCGGAGCGAGGCGGAGATCTCGCCGGATACCGGGGCCTCTCGCACCGGAGGACTGCCTGTCTGTCGGAGGTGATCCACGTAGGCCATGTGCCCCCACTCATCAAGCCCTTCCCAGATGGGGTAGACCGCGGCATAGAAAATGAGCCGCAGCACGAAACACAGCCAAATGGCAAAGAGCAGTCTGCTAGCCGGACGGGCCATTCTGCCAGTGTAACCGGGCTTTCGGCTGAGACGGGAATGAGTGTTGGGTGAGGGACTATCCTCCCGTAAGGTTGGGCGCTGCGGCTGCCTTTCCGGGCATTCAGCCTCAACGGCCAGCCGGCAGATCAGACTGATCTGCGCTGGAATCGCCCAGCAGTTTGCCGCGCCGAAACACAGCGACAATGCGTGGTGCACCTACATACATTCCTATGTCCCTGTAGTCATCGCAATCCACCAGCACGAGATTTGCTTCCTTTCCTGCTTCTAAGGTACCCATGCGGTGTCCAACCCCCAACGCGAAAGCAGTGTTGGCGATCTGTAACTGCAGGAGCGGCGCCGCATCCAATCCGGTTTGGTGACGAAGCAAGGCCAGCATCGCCAGAGGGTTCAACACCCCGGGTTGCCCGCACCGGTAGCCCGTGGCCAACGCCAGACGCAAGCCTTCCCGCAGGGCGCGAGGCAGCCGTTCCAGCGATCCGTCCGCTCGCAGGGTGGCGGCTCCGGCGCAGAGCAACCATGGGAAGTTCCACTGGGCCAGGCGCAGCAATTTCTGGGAGTCGGCAGGCAAGGATCCTTCAACCAGACAGTTCGCGGCCAACCCAAGGTCGAGCAGTTCGGCGGCAGTCCAGACCTCAGCACCGGTCACCTGGCACGGCAATTCCCGTGCGATGGCGCGCAACAGTCGGAAACGCTTTGCCGGCTGCAAGGCCCTGAGCATGTCACCATCGAACTCGGCCGCCAGGAGCGGGGAAAGCTCCCGCAGATGTTGCCTGGATTGAGGGGTTACCAGGTCCCGCAGCGCCATTGTATGGGGCGATTCTTCCAGCAATCGTCCGGGATCCACCCGCAAGGCTGCTTGAAATGCGGAAGCAGGCAACTCCACTCGCAGCAAGTGGCGCAACAAACGGCCCCGTTCCGTTCCATCGCGCGGAAAGGCAAAGCTCGCTCGAACAAAAGTGCTTCCCGCCAGCGCGAGGCGATGCAGTTCTACCGTTGCCCGGCGGTTCAGCAGGCTGGATGCACCCACCGGATCGTCCCCCGCCGCGGTGACACTCCGCTCCGCGGGGCCAGCCGACGCCAAGTCCGCCACAACATCGACGAACCCTGGCAGCACGACAAGCCGGCGAGCGTCCACCCAGCGGATCGAGCTGGAGTCCCGAAGGTTCTCCAACCGCCGTGCACTGCCGATCTGCGCGATCCGCCCGTTCTCAATCAGGATAGAGGCATCGCGAATCGCGGCTGGCCGCCCCAACTCATCGCCCACCCTCATACGCGCCGGCCCCTGGAGAGTGACCACCTGACGCGCACCGCGGATGAGGATCTTGGAGTCAGTCGCGGAGCGGACGGCTGACTGGGTGGACGCGAAATCTAGCGTGAACATGGCGCCATCCGGATCGCCTGCGAGTGTCGCCGCGAGGGTTATTTCAACCTTAGTCCAAGTTCTACAGGAGGAAAACATAAAATACTGGGATTGTTTATGAGATACCCCTATCTGGGGGATACTGCCGCCTCCTGTTGGAGGGTGCGAACTGCACAAATGGGGGCAACCGTTTAACCCACTGGCGGCAGAAGGCGCCGCGCACCCACTTCCCAGAGGAGAGCGGATCCGCGCGACAATAGAAGCTTGAAGTCTTCACGTCCTCCTCGCAAAGGTCCGCGACCTGGCAACTCAAAGCCTGCCTCTCGTCCTCCGGCCAACAAGTCCCGCGATGCAGCATCTCCCGGTCGTCCGTCTGGCCAACGCAGCGAGCCGCGTTCCAGAGTGGATGGTCCGCCACGCTACGGCTCGCAATCGGGCGATAGCCGCACGACGCGCCCGTCGTCCGGTGCGGGATCCTCCAGCCGACCGCCACGCGGAGTGGGGCGGCGCGCGCCAGACGCCCAAGGCGCAGAACCGGGAAGCCCGCGGCCGTATCAGGCTGCCAGAAAAGGCGTAGCGCGGAAAGGGCCATCAAGCTACGGTGATCGTGGCGGTCCGCAGGGAGGCGCTTCCCGGCCAAGTTCCGCAGGAACAGGCCCGGCACGTTCGCCGCGGACAGGTGGGCGCCCGGCGGGCGGTGGCGCACCTGATCGCCGTGGTTCCGAAACCAGCGGCTATGCTGGTGGTGGCCCGCATACGCGTCCCGGTGACCGGCGCGGGCAGGATTCGCGGACATCCGGTCGGCAAGGTTCGGGTGCGCGATCTTCCGACGGACGCGCTTCTGGCCGGGGATTCGAACAGGGCAGATCGGACGCGCGATCGGATGGCCGTGGCGCTGACCGGCGCGGCGCAGGCAGCGACCCTCAACGATCGACGGGATCCCGGCCGTATCAAGGGCAGCGACGCGACGCATCGTCCGAAGGAGCACCCGTACGGCCGGAACGAAGCGGCCCACAGCAGGGCAAGTGGAAGCCACGGGCATCGCGACCGGCAGCCTCTGGGCCCGATGCGCGCGGGAAATCCGCCCCGCCACGCCGAGACGCACCTCCACGCCGAGACGCACCTCCACGCCGAGACTCGCCGTCACGTGGAGACTCTTCGCCAGGCAAGGCAGTAACACCTCGCAGCTCTGCCGTCCGAGGTTCCGCGCCGCCGCGCAAAGCAATTGACGTGGCTCGTGCCCATGGCGACCGCTCTGAAGGTGCCCGCGGTAAGGGCGGTAAAGGGGGCGCGCGCCCGGCATCCGGCCCCGACGTCTTGCGTAAGACGCTCGACCGGGTACTTTCCCGAGCCGGAGTGGGCAGCCGCACAGTAGCCGCAACCTGGATCGAGGAAGGCCGTGTTCGTGTGAATGGCCGGGTTGAGCGCAACCCGGAAGCCTGGGTGGTTCCAGGGGTTGACCGCGTCCTGCTGGATGGGCGTCTGCTGCGCCCAGAAGACCAGGTCTACATGCTGCTTTACAAGCCCCGCGGCTACCTCTGCACGCGGGAGGATCCACAGGGCCGCCCCACTATCTATGAGTTGCTGGCGGGCGTGAAATCCTGGGTCTTCAACGTGGGCCGGCTGGACCTTGAAACCAGCGGGTTGCTTATCCTCACCAACGACACCGAGTTGGGCGAACTGCTAACGAACCCGGTCTACAAGGTACCGAAGACCTATCTGGTGAAGACCAGCACGCTGCTGACGGACGAACAGATCCAATTGTTGCGTGATGGCGTCGAGCTTGCCGATGGCCCCACGCTGCCCGCTACAGTTCGCCGGTTGCGGGATAGCGCGAAGTATACTCACGTCGAGATCGAGATCCATGAGGGCCGTAACCGTCAGGTTCGCCGGATGCTGGAAGCCGTTGGCTCAAAGGTGCTGAAACTGGTGCGAACCGCCATTGGGCCGTTGCAGATTGCAGGCCTTGAGATCGGCAAGCATCGCCCCATGAGCAACGACGAGGTGCAGGTTCTGAAGCAACTGGCGATGGAAGGGCCGGGCAAGCCGGCCATGGGCAAGAAGCAGCGCCGCAACTGGAGTCACGAGGACAGCGGCACCCCGGGTTCCGGCTGGGAGGATGTGCCCGATTCCAACAAGGTACCCGGAGAGGGTCCGGAAGAATAGCCCGCGGCGGCGATCACCAGAAACATGGTGAGGATCTCGCTGTCGCCCAGGTTGTACTCAAACAGGCCGCCCACCATGCTTGCCACGATGGCGGACCCGACGCCCAGATGCAGTGCGCGTTCCAGGCTGCGATGTTTATCGAGCTGGGCTAACGCCTGCCGCTGACGCCACAGCAGGACCCCGAAAATCCCCAGCAGGAAGACCAGGGCCGGCAGTCCGCGCTCTGCGGCGTAGTGCACATAGATGTTGTGGAGATGCCCATAGTAGCCTACCGGAAAGGGGCGGCGGATCCATGCGGGCGCATACTCTTCCATGTGGCTGCCCACCCGTTCCGGGCCTATGCCCACCAGGGGATGGGCTTCGATGATTGCGACGCCGGTGGCGAAGGTAACCACGCGGTGCTGGTTGGAATCCATTTCCCCGTGCGGTTGGAAGATCGACAAAAAGCGGTCCTGAACGGATGCGGGTCCGAAAGCTAACAGCAGTACAAAGCCGGCAGGGGCAACAGCGGCCATCCATCGCCGGTAGCACCAGAGCAATGGCAGTGCAGCAATCGCGGTGGCAATCCAAATGCCGCGCGTGTAACCCAGGACAATACCAGAGAGCAGCAGCGCGAGCATCGCCCACACCGCCATGCGCCAGCGACCGGAAAGCGGCGGTCCAAATAGCAGATAACTGAGCAGCAGCAACGCCACCAGCATGGCTTGGCCGCTGAAGGTCATCCAGTGGCTCATAAAGCCGGTGATGCGCTGCGCTACGTATGCCTGATAGAAGGCCTCTCCGCTTTCACGCGCCAGCAGATACTTCCAGCCGAACTGCCCCAGCGCCAGCACCGCGCTAGCGCTGGCCACCACCATCCAGCCGGTGAACACGTAGAGATAGTCCCGCACGCGAGGCAAGGCAGCCAGCGCCACCGGAAGCATGCAGAAGACGTACAACTTCTTCACCTGAGGCAGGCCGACCAAGGGTTCGGGGGATGCCGCAAGGGCCACCAGTAGCCATCCCAGGAAGAGTGCAAGCGGAACAAACACAGCGGGCCAGCGGAAACGCGCCCGCCCCACAAGCAGGCTTAGCAGCGCAACACCCAGAAGGATCTGGCTCACCGGAATCGACACCAGGATGCTGATGGCCGATGCCATAGCGGCATAGCGTGCCACACGCAGCCAGTGTTCCTGACCCGGTGTTCCAGATGAAGTCGTGGGAGGCAATCCGGTATCAGTATGTCAGCCGCGGTTACCCTGTCACAAGCAGAAGCCATGACACAATAGCGGCGAAGGAGAAGAACATATCCGATGACGCTCTACCTGCTTCGCCACGCCATTGCGGAAAACCAGTCGTCGTCGGGCCTGGACCGCGACCGCGCCCTGACGCCGGAAGGCGTGGAACGGCTTGGCCATGTGCTGCGGGTGGCGGCCAAGGCGGGAATGACGCCGGGATTGGTGCTATCAAGCCCGTATGTCCGCGCCAGGCAGACGGCTGAACAGGCGCTCAAGCTGCTGCGCTGCAAGCAGCCGGTCGTCTTCAGCGAAGCTCTCACGCCGAACACTTCGCCGGTGAAGGCGTGGGACGACATTCGGCTCCACGAGGCGGAGGAACCCTTACTGGTGGTGAGCCACGACCCCCTGATCAGCAGCCTGCTGAGTTATTTGCTGGGGGTCCCGGAGTTCATCCATTCGTTCAAGAAGGCGGGCCTCGCGAAGCTCGAGATCACCCGTGCCGGCCCCCGCCCGGCGTGCGAAATCCAGTGGATCCTGACGCCCGCTCTGGCAGGTGCGGTGGCCAGCCAGAAGGACTGAACATGGCGCCTGCGTGACGCTGGTCTGCGCGCGGCGACGCCGCTCTTGGTTTACAATCATGCAATTGCACCGGCGCGTGAAATCTCGCGCGATGTTGGGCATTCCTGGTTCCCCTTATGCAGCCTACTGATCGACTGGTTTCGCTGGACGCCTTCCGCGGCGCCACCATCGCCGCGATGATACTTGTGAACAATGCAGGCAGCTTCAAGAGCGCCTATCAGCCGTTGCTACACGTGCCATGGCACGGCTGGACCTTCACGGATTGCATCATGCCCTCGTTTCTCTGGATTGTGGGCGTGGCTATGACGTTCTCCTTCGCCAAGCGCGTCGAACGCGGCGATTCCAAACGTCAGTTGATGCTGCACTCGCTGCGACGCGGCGTCATCATCATCATGCTCGGCCTGTTCCTCTACCTGTTTCCTGAGTTCGATTTCGCCAACATGCGGTTCCCTGGTGTGCTGCAACGTATCGGCATCTGCTACATCATCTGCTCGGCGATCTTCCTGTGGTCCTCCTGGCGGGGCGTACTTGGCTGGACCGTGGGCTGTCTGGTGGCCTACTGGATGATGCTGACGCTGATTCCGGTGCCGGGGTATGGCGCCGGGGTGCTGACGCCCATGGGCAACTTCGCCGGCTACGTCGACCGTTTGCTGATTACCGGCCACATGTGGACTAAAGCCAATGACTGGGACCCCGAAGGCGTCCTCTCAACGATTCCCAGCATTTCCACAATGCTTTTCGGCGTGCTGACGGGCTACCTGCTGCGCCGCAAGCTGGCTCGAGAAAAGGCCATCGGCTGGGTCTTTCTTGGGGGCGCGGTGTTTGTGTTCCTGGGAAGCTGGCTCGACCACTTCATGCCCATCAACAAGATGATCTGGACGCCCAGCTTTACGATACTGATGGCTGGTATCTCTGCTACCACTTTCGCTTGTTTCTACTGGCTGATCGACGTCCAGGGCTACGATCGCTGGGCCAAGCCGGCCGTTGTGTTTGGCATGAACGCCATCACCGTGTACATGTTTGCCAGCCTCCTGGAAGGGTCCTTCATCGATTTCAAGCTGATACCCATCGCCGGCGAATGGGTGTCGCCACACCGCTTTATGGAAAGCTATGTACTTGGCCAGTTCCTCAGTCCGCAGAACGTGTCGCTGGTTTATTCGATTGGCATGGTGCTAATCGCGTACGTCGTGGCCTTTGCGATGTACCGCAAGAAGTGGTTCGTGCGGGTGTGAACCGCCAATTCCCCAGAAAGCAAGAATCCCTCCACATGTTCAACGGCACATGGAGGGATCCTCAACACCTGCGTTAGCGGCTGAACCTAGGCCGGCTGCCCGTCCTGGTAGACAGCACCAAACCGCGCCTCGTCCCGCGGGCGCTTGTAGCGTTCCACAGCCGTGCCCGTGGTTCCCTTCCCCGTCCGGCTGAGGATGGTTTGTTGTTCGGCATCCGTGAGCGCGTGGAAGCTCTTCACGATGCCCACATTCTGCTCCAACTGCTGAATGGTTTCGACACCGGAAACCAGTGTGTCCGGACGCTGCGATAGGGTGAAGCGCAGGCATTCTTCGATGGGCGCGATGCCTTGATTGCCGATGGCTCCCATGGCGTTCGATTTCATCGCCAGTACGCCCAATCCTTTCTGGCGGGCCGCAGGAAGCACGTTCTTCAGGAAGCTCAGGTAGTGCGGGTCCACCAGATTGATGGGCATCTGCACCGTTTCCCAGAGGTCTCCCTCGCGAATCATTCGGAGATGCACGTCCGGATCGCGATGCCCGGTGAAACCGATGTGCCGTACTTTGCCCTGCTGCTTGGCCTTGGCAAAGGCCTCGGCTGCTCCGCCGGGACCGAAGATCTGGTCCACTTCCTTCATGTTCATTACTTCGTGGCATGCCCAAAGATCAAGGTAGTCGGTCTGCATATCACGCAGTGTGTCTTCGAGTTCCTGGAGGGCAGTCTTGGCATCGCGCTTATTGCTCTTGGACATCACCAGCACCTTCTGGCGCAGTCCGCCCTTCAGTGCCTTGCCGTAGGTGGCGTCGCTGTCTCCTTTGTGATAGCTGCGCGCCGAGTCAAAGTGGGTCACGCCAATATCAATGGCGCGGTGGATGATGTTGATGGCAGTCTCCACGCCGCCCACGCGCATGTGGTAGCCACCCAACGTGAACTGGCTAACTTTCAGCCCGCTCTTACCCAAGGTGTTGATGGGCATCTCGCCCGCCGCGTGCACTTGGGAAGCCGCAGCCAGCGCCGCCGCGGATCCCATCAGGAAACTTCGCCGTTCGATTGCCATCCGCATCCCTCCATTGCCTGGCGCTACGCTTTCAAGTGCGCGCATTGGCCAGGATTCGATACTGTAAGTCTACTGGAACTTCGATTGTGTTTCGCGAACGGCGCTGCTCTTGATCGGCGAGCTTCGCCGACAAGTGCCATTCTTGATGCAATCCGACTATCCACCACGCGAAGCACTTGGCGAAAGGGAAACCCTGCGCTTTGCCACCCGAATCGATCGCTGGCTGGCAGTGGTTGCGGGAGGCTATGTACTGCTGGCCGTGGGCCTTCCCGCCTGGCACTTGGGCAACGTGTTCGGCGGAGGCGCCGCGTTTAACCCGCTGCTGGCTGTGCTGCCTCCGTTGATTCTGGCCTTAGTGTGGGCGGTGGCGGTCCCCTGTACCTACGAACTCCGTGGCCTGTCGCTGGTAGCCCACAGTGGAATGATTGCCTTTGCCATCCCGCTGCTTGCTATCACAAGAGTCCGCCGCACGCGCACTGTCATCAGCGCGCCCGCTTGGAGCTTACAACGCCTGGAGATCAGCTACGGCAAGACGCAGCGGCTGATCATCAGCCCCGAGCGGGAAGCGGAATTCCTACGCGAGTTGAAGTTGCGCGCGCCTCAATTGGTGTGGGTTGGCGACGAACTGGTTGTGGCCCAGGAGTGGATCGACGCCGGGCGCAAGGCCCAAAGAGAACAGAACCGGCGAGGCACGCCCGGCAGTTCCTAGCGCCAGCCGCCGCCGGGGCCGGTGGGGTCACTGCGCTTGCCCTTTGGGCTGCGGAGGGGTTGGGCTTCGTCGTGGCGTGAGGGCTGCTGTGTGCCACGATTGCCTGGGCCGCCGGGGCGGTTGCTGGGGGCTCCGCTACCTTGCTTTGGCCTTCCTTTTCCAAAACGCTGCTGGCCATACCCCTGTTGCCCATATCCCTGCTGGCCCTGGCCTTGCTGGCCGTATCCTTGCTGGCCGTAGTCCGGGGGACGATAGCCGCCGCGCTGGCTGGTCTGACGGTCGTCATCGGCGCGGTTTCCAAAGTTGTCGTCGCGCTCGGCAGGTCGCTGGCCGCCACCTTGCCCTTGCCGCGGGGACTGTTGGCTGCGTTGCCTGGCGGGACCCTGGCCGCGCTGCTGGCCCTGTCCGCCGGGTTGGCCACCGCGCGGTGCAGAAGAGCCTCGCTGCTGCCCCTGCCCGCCTCGCGCGTAACCTTGTCCGCCGCGGCCGCCCTCACGCCCTTCCCGTCCGAAATCTACTTCCTCTAGCTGCTCAGGCGTCACAAAGGCCATCGACTTCACGCCGGAAATCTCAAAGCGGCGACGGCAGGCCGGATTTGCGCATACCACCATATCGTCCAGCAGCACCATGTAGCTGGCGGCCTTCTCGAACCGGGCGCGGTCGCGCTCGTCCAGGCGGTCGAGATTGATGTTGGTGCGCTTCTTGCGCACCATCCAGGTGAGCGAATAGTCATTGTTCGTGCGGCAGAATGAGCACTGCAACACGGCATCGCGCTGCGCACGGGCTTCGATAAAAAAGTCGCGTTCTTCCATGAGAATCCCGGCGCACCGGTTCTCTACAGGATACTCCCTTGCGCGGTGCGGGCGGATGGTGTTGGGCAGCCTACTGTTGAGGGCCGGCTTTCAGGGGCACCGGCAGCCGCTCCTGGCACTGGCATCGTGTGGTGGCCGTGGCATTTTCTGTTGGCATGGGCCACACGCAAGGCCTACGATGGAACTGGGTATCAACCAAGACATTGATTCCCAGCATTTATCCATGGAACACCCACCCATCCACGTCGATGAGAGCAACGCACACCGCGTGCCCCCCATTCAACTTTCGCCAGTGGATATCGCGGCGTTCGTGGATACTTTTGCCCAGGGTCCTTACAACGAGCCCGTTCCCGTGAGTAGCTGGCGGGAATTCCAGATGCTGTTTGGCGGCTTCGATGCCACCAGTGAAGCAAGCTATGGGGTGTTTCTGTTCTTTGAGAACGGCGGCGAATTCGCCTGGGTGGTACGCGTACCAGACCCCGCCGAAAGCGGCCTGGCCCTTGTGGGCGCCGGTGGTGAGCGGCAGGCATCGCCCGCCGCCATTGCGGAAGCGCTGCTTGGAAACCCGACAAACAATAGCGGCATCTTTTCGCTGCGGACCCTCACTCGCAAGACCCCCGCGCTGCTGGCAATCCCGCGGGCGGCGGAACTGGGGGCGGAAGGAGTGCGCGTCTATCGAGAGGCGCTTTCCCTGTGCAAGGAAATTCGGATGTTTCTGCTTGTGGATCCGCCTCTGCTAACCGATTCACCCTCCGAATTGCGTGCGTGGCTGACCGAAAACCCGGACCTTGCATCGCCGCTAGCGGCCCTGTATTACCCGCGCCTGATGTTCCCGGATGCGTTGCAGCACGGGCGCAACCGGAGCTTCGGCCCCAGCGGAGCGGTAGCGGGTCTGTACTCGTGGTTTGATCAGGAGCGCGGCGTCTGGAAGTCCCCCGCAGGACTCCACGCAGCACTGGAAGCAGTGACGCTTGGCCGCGACTTGTCCCCGGATGACCTGCCCGCCCTGGTGGCAGCCGGCATCAACCCCATCCGCGATTTACCCGGCCACGGAACGGTGCTGTGGGGAGCACGCACGCTGGGCGGGGGAAGCAGCTCACCCGAACGGAAGTATGTACCGATTCGCCGTTTTCTGTTGGCGATGGAACGCAGCCTGCAGAAGGACTTGCAGTGGGTGGTGTTCGAGCCTAACGACGCGGCGTTATGGACACGCATTCGTGCGGCGGTGGAGCAATTTCTGCACAAGCTGTGGCGCGAAGGCGCCCTGGTGGGGAGCCGCGAGAGCGAAGCGTGGTTTGTGCGCTGTGATGCATCTATCATGTCGCCATCCGATTTGGCCGCGGGACGCGTGATCCTGCTGGTGGGCGTGGCCACCGTGAAGCCTGCCGAGTTTTCGACGTTACGCCTTGAGTTTCGAAGCGCAGACGCAGCAGGACCGCATTAGCAGCTTGCTGAAGACCGGTTGGGTAGCCTGTGATTCTCGGGGCGTTACACGCAATGAGCGGTTTAGGATTCCCAGCTCGAAGCAGTCCCACGATTTTCAACATGCTGCCAGGCGCGGCGTAGGCTCCGGAATTGCCATCGCTAAGCACGCTTCGCTAAACTGGAGATGTTTGTCTGAAACCTTCCATCTGAATTCTGGCCTGACCGGAAATTTTTTCTTACAATTGGAGTCGGCAATCATCACACGAGTTAAAGAATGCATTTCCTGGCACGGAAATGCTCGCCCGTGGGAACTGCACTGCCGTCCACTAGCCTTTATCCAGGGAGAGACGCAAGCCACATCATGAGCACCACCGCGATTCAACTGCCTTCCAAGAGTCTTTTTGGCTTCTACGACACCACGCTTGGCAAGAAACTGGTAATGGCCCTCACCGGTATGGTGATGGTGGGGTTTGTTGTTGGCCACATGGCTGGTAACCTGCAGATTTTCCTGGGTGCTGAGGTCTTCAACAAGTACGCGGAGTTGCTGCACTCGGCGAAGGGTTTGCTGTATGCAGTGCGACTGGTGCTGCTGGCGAGTGTGGGTCTACATATCCTGTCGGCAGTTCAACTTGCTCTGATTGCCCGGCGCGCCCGGCCCCAGAACTACGTAAAGGTGACCAGCACCACGTCCAGCTACGCATCGCGCACGATGTATTGGAGCGGTCCGATTTTGGCGGTGTTCATCGTGTACCACCTGCTGCATTTCACCGTGGGCAGCGTACACCCCACCACGCCATTTCCGGGTCCGGCGCAGGCCTACCAGAACGTGATTACCGGCTTCCAGGTGATTCCGATATCGCTTTTCTATCTCTTCGCGATGGGCTTGCTGTGCCTGCATCTTTACCACGGGGTTTGGAGCATGTTCCAGTCTCTGGGGCTGGCGCATCCGCGCTACACCCCCATTTTCAAGAAGCTGGCGGTAGCGCTTTCGCTTGTGGTGGCCATTGGGTTTTCAGCCGTGCCTGTCTCCGTGATGCTCGGTATTGTTCGTTAACGCAAGAAGGAGTGATTGGATGCCTGACGTATTGACGACGCCCGTCACCGCCACACGGCTCGACGCGCGAATTCCAGAAGGTCCGATTCAGGACAAATGGGAAACCGCGAAGTTCCAGATGAAGCTGGTGAACCCAGCGAACAAGCGGAAATATAGCGTGATCGTGGTGGGCTCGGGATTAGCGGGCGGCGCGGCCGCTGCCAGCCTGGGAGAACTGGGCTACAACGTGAAGTGCTTCACCTTTCACGACACGCCCCGCCGCGCGCACAGCATTGCCGCGCAGGGTGGCATCAATGCCGCGAAGAACTATCAGAATGACGGCGACAGCGTGTACCGCCTGTTCTACGACACCGTGAAAGGCGGTGACTACCGCGCCCGCGAAGCCAACGTGTACCGGCTGGCTGAGGTGAGCGTCAACATCATCGACCAGTGCGTGGCCCAGGGTGTCCCTTTTGCCCGTGAGTACGGAGGAACCCTGGCCAACCGTTCGTTCGGCGGCGCGCAGGTGTCACGGACCTTCTATGCGCGCGGCCAGACAGGGCAGCAACTGTTGTTGGGTGCTTACCAGGCACTGATGCGGCAGGTAGCCGCGGGCAGTGTGAAGATGTTCAACCGCATGGAGATGCTGGACGTGGTGGTTGTAGACGGCCGTGCGCGCGGCATTGTCACCCGCCACCTGATTACGGGCGAAGTCCAGGTACACATGGCGGACGTGGTGATCCTGGGCACGGGCGGTTACGGCAACGCATTTTACCTTTCCACCAATGCGAAGGGTTCGAATGTCACAGCGTCGTGGCGGGCGTATAAGCGAGGGGCGTTCTTTGCCAACCCTTGCTTCACTCAAATTCACCCAACGTGTATTCCGGTGTCAGGCGAGTATCAGAGCAAACTGACGCTGATGAGCGAATCGCTGCGCAACGATGGCCGCATCTGGGTGCCGAAAAACGCCGGAGACAAGCGCAGCGCAGACCAGATTCCCGACAGCGACCGTGACTATTTCCTGGAGCGCCGCTATCCGGCCTTTGGCAACCTGGTTCCGCGCGACGTGGCCTCGCGGGCAGCGAAGGCGGTGTGCGACGAAGGACGAGGCGTGGGACCCAGCGGGCTGGGCGTATACCTGGACTTCGCCGAATCCATTCAGCGGCTTGGTCGCAACAAGATTGAAGAGCGATATGGAAACCTCTTCGAGATGTATGGCCAGATTACGGGCGAAGACCCGTACCGGACGCCAATGCGGATCTTCCCTGCCGTGCACTACACGATGGGCGGTTTGTGGGTGGATTACCAACTGATGAGCACGATTCCGGGCCTGTTTGTGGGCGGAGAAGCCAATTTCTCTGATCACGGCGCCAATCGCCTGGGCGCAAGCGCTCTGATGCAGGGCCTCGCGGATGGCTACTTCGTGCTTCCGTATACCATCGGAAATTTTTTGGCGGACCACCGCCCAGACAAGCTGGATGAGCACTGCCCCGAAGCGCTGGAAGCGATCACTAATGTAAATGACATCACGAAGCGCCTTATCAGTGTGAATGGAAATACCACCGTGGATGAACTTCACCGGCATCTGGGCAAGGTGATGTGGGACCTGTGCGGGATGGCGCGTAACGAAAAGGGTCTCGAACGGGCGATCTCCGAGATCAAGGGGATCCGCGAGGAATTCTGGAGATCGGTGAAGGTGGTGGGAAGCGACCAGGACCTGAACCAGACGCTGGAAAAAGCGGGACGCGTGGCGGACTTCATCGAACTTGGCGAGTTGATGTGCCGCGACGCGCTGATGCGCGCCGAAAGTTGCGGCGGCCACTTTCGCGAGGAATTCCAGACGCCTGAGGGTGAAGCGATGCGCGACGACGAGAATTTCTCGTTCGTGGCAGCCTGGGAACACAAAGGCGTGGCGATGGAGCCTGGGCTCCACAAGGAACCGTTGACGTTCGACTATGTGAAGCCATCGCAAAGGAGCTACAAGTAGATGCGACTCGTTCTACACGTTTGGAGACAAACCGGCCCCAGCACCCCTGGAAAGATGGTGCGCTACGACCACAACCATGTGGACGAGCACATGTCGTTCCTG
>JAHCHD010000113.1 GCA_026129915.1 Bryobacterales bacterium | reverse complement strand
GGTGGTGACAAGCTTTGCCAAGTTCGGCAAGCAACTGGAGACTTTCTATGACCTTACCGCCGCGGCGAACAAGGTAGGCCATCTGCTTGACCTCCCTCTTGAGGACAGCGGGGACGAATCTGCGCCTGACCTGGGCAAACCTGCCGCGCTCGCGGTACGTGCGGTGGGCTACGGCTATGCCGCCACGAAGACTGTTCTTGACGGTGTCAACCTTGATGTTGCTCCCGGCCAGCGCGTAGGCGTTGTCGGCTTGGGCAGCTCCGGCAAGAGTACGCTCGTGGATCTGCTCTACGGATTGCGCCGGCCCACACAGGGTTTCGTCTCCCTGGATGGTATCGACTACCGCCAGATGCGTCTGCGTGACCTCCGCAGCCAGGTATCACTGGTTCGCGAGGTGGAGATATTTGAGGGCAGCATCGCGGACAACATCCGGCTGGGCAATCCGGATGTCTCGCTCCAGGAAATCCGTCGCGTGCTGAAGCAGGTGGGCATTTTCGATGCCGTAAACGCATTGCCCCATGGAATCGATACGGAACTGCTTACCGGCGGGCGTCCCTTGTCGCCACGCCAGGCGGTAGCGGTGATGGTTGCAAGGGCAATTGTCACTCAGCCTCGCCTACTGATTGTGGATGAGGACTTCGTAGCGCTGGATGATATCGATTGCGAAGCTGACCTGGTGAACGTGCTGTGCGATCGCGAGCAGCCTTGGACGCTGATTTTGATTGCCCACGCCAGCAGCCTGCGGTTGATTGCCAACCGCTGCGATGCGCTGTACTTCATGGAGAAGGGCAAACTCCGCCCGGTTATTGAAGAGGATTTCCAGTATTCCATCTAGACGCCGAAGGCAGCCCGCGGAACCGTACGGGCTTGCGAGCTGCTGGTGCACCTTGAAGGAGAGCAAACACTAATGGCCACTCACGCACCGCCTGCGAAATACGATGCGCTGCCCATTCTGCGCACCATGCGTTCGCCTAATGCGGCGCTTGTCCTTGCCCGGATGATCTTTTTGCTCGTCCTTATCACCGCGCTTGTGCTGATTTTTGTTCCCTGGCAACAGAGCATTCCTGGTTCCGGGAGGGTAATCGCGTTTGCGCCGGTCGAACGCCAACAGTTTATTGATGCGCCAGTGGACGGCCGCATCCGGGACTGGAAGGTGGTAGAGGGCGCAAGAGTACGGACCGGCGATCTTCTGCTGGAACTGGTGGACAACGATCCCAACGTAGTGGAGAGCCTGCGTGCCCAGTTGATCGCGGAGCAGGCGCGGCTTAACCAGGCCATCGATCAGGCCACCTTCCTTAGCAACCGCATCAATCAACTGCAGGTATCGCGAAACAACGCGGTGGATATCGCCAAGGCCCGGGTGGAGATCGCCGAGGACCAGGTGCGCGCGGCGGAGCAGGCTCTGGAGGCCGCCAAGGCCTCCCGTGTTGCCGCAAAGCAGAATATCGATCGCCAGAAGCAACTGGTGGCGCGAGGCCTCACTTCCATTCGCAACGTGGAACTGGCGGAGGCGGACATCTTGCGCACCGCCGCTGAAGTGGAGCGATCCGAGGCGGCTCTCGCCGCGGCCCGCCGTGAGCGCATCACGCGGATCGCGGACGTCGACAAGATTCTCGCCGACAACGAGTCCACCATCGACAGTGCGAAAGCTGCCTACCAGTCTGCGCTCTCCACGGTGGAGACCGCCCGCGCGACCATCGCCAGCCGGGAGATTGCTCTGAACCGCCAGAATACCCTGCAGGTGACCGCGCCGCGCGATGGCACCATTTTCCGGATCATCGCCAATCAGGGCGGGGAATTCGTGAAATCCGGGGACTCACTTGCGGTGCTGGTGCCCGAAACCGGGTACCAGGTGGTGGAACTTTACGTAAGCGGAAACGACATGCCGCTCATCAACAGGGGCGATCTGGTGCGGCTGCAGTTTGAAGGCTGGCCGGCCATCCAGTTTGTTGGCTGGCCAAGCGTGGCCGTGGGCACATTTGGGGGCAAGGTGCTGCTGGTTGACCCCACCGACAACGGCACCGGTCAATTCCGCGTGCTCATCGAATTCGATGAAACCGACGACCCATGGCCTTCGAACACCTACCTGCGGCAGGGGGTCCGTGCGAATGGTTGGGTGCTGCTGAACCAGGTACCGCTGGGCTTCGAACTCTGGCGTCAGTTCAACGGCTTCCCGCCGGTGATTGCTCCGGATGAACCGGGCGCGGGTATGCGCGGGGCGAAGTCCAAGGGGGATAAATGAGCCAGGCTGCAGTCTGTTGCCTCTGCCTGGCGATGTGCTTGAGTCCGCTGCTCGCCCAGCAATCCCCATCCGAGACTTCGCCAGCCGTCTCAACGCAATCGCAGTCCGCGGCCACGGTGCGCGCAGAGGATCCAGCAGGCGTGCAACCCGAACTGCCCCAGGCGCCACCGCCGCTCTCGCCAGTGGAATTCACGATCCCCAGCGGGTCAGCTCCCCTGCAAACCCCCAGCTATTTGCTGCCGGAACAGCCAGGGCAACTGCCAGAGCGCTACCGCGACTCGTGGATGCCGCGGCCGGCGTTAGGCAGTACCGTAGACCCGGCAAGCCTACCCCTTGTCCGTCTTGATGATGTGCTCTCGAGCGTCGCTCAAACCTACCCATTGATGACGGTCGCCGAACTCGATCGCACCATCGCGCAGGCGGAGTATCTGATGGCGCAGGGGAGTTTCGACCTTAGACTGACAGCGGGCAGCTCTTTCGATGAGCTGGGATTCTACCGGTCCCGCCGCCTCGACATGGGCTTCGAGCAGGCTACGCAGACACTGGGCGCGACCTTTTTTGGAGGATACTCCGTTTCCGGCGGCAACTTTCCTGGCTATAACGGTGGACTGGATACCCGTGCGGGTGGGGAATGGAGAGGCGGGATGTTCATTCCGCTGCTGCGCAATCGTCCGATTGACCAACGCCGCGCGGAACTGCAGGCTGCTGACATCGGTCGCAGCCTTGCCAACTTCAGTGTGGAAGAGCAGCAGATCAACTTCACATTCGCGGCCAGCCAGGCGTACTGGGCTTGGCTCGCCGCGGGTGAACGATACCGGTACGCCAGTGAGCTGCTGCAGATTGCCACACTGCGCCAGAGCATCCTTAGCGAGGCCGCGGAACTGGGCCAAATTCCCGTGATTGACGTCACTGATAACCAGCGCGCAATCCTGCAACGGCAATCCACTGTGATCGCTACAGAGCGAGGATTGCAGCAGGCGGCGATTGCGCTCTCACTGTTTCTGCGCGACCCAGCGGGCAACCCCTACATCCCGCGCAACGCGCAGTTGCCGCGTGAGTTTCCGGCGCCGTCCCGCTTTGGTCTCGACCGGCTGCAGGTCGCCACGGCCGATGCCCTGCTGCGCCGCCCGGAACTGCGTTTCCTTGAGAACGAACGGCGTCAGGTGGAAGTGGATGTTGCACTGGCACGCAACGCCCGCAATCCTAATCTCGACTTCCAGCTCACCTATACACAGGGCGTGGGCGACGCACGGAACGTACTGCGCGGCCCTGAAGAGCTGAAAGGCGGGCTCTTCTTTGATCTTCCGTTCCAGCGGCGCAGGGCCACCGGGAGACTGCAGGCATCGGAAGCCAAAGCAGCGCAGATTCGCGCCAAGGAGCAATTTCAGAAGGATAAGATTGCTGCGGACGTCCGCAACGCCCTGCTTGCGGTGCAGATGGCCTACGACCGGCTCCAGCTATTGCGGCAGGAAGTTGATGTAGCCACACAACTACAGGGCCTTGAAAAGGACCGCTTCGACCTGGGCGACAGCACGCTGTTCCTCGTGAACCTGCGCGAGGAAGCAACCTTCGATGCGGAATTGCGAGCAGTCAGCGCTATCGAAGAATACTTCCGCGCCTACGCCGGCTATCAGGCTGCTACGGCGGAGGCGCTCACCGGCAATCCGCTATCACTGCCGTAAGCAGAAACGGCTGGAGACTTCACATGCGCCAGCGGGTCTCCAGCCTGTCGTCATCGTCAGTTTCCCCGCGTGCGGGTTTTGGTTCTTGTTTGGCCTGCTTTGTTAGTCACGGTCTTCGTGGCCTGGCCATTGCCTGCGGTGGTGGTGGAACTGCGTGTTTTGCCCGCCCTGCCAGTAGCGCTACGGTCGCGGGTGGCCGTGCCGTCTTCGTTCTTCTTCCAGGTCTGCGAAGCGGTCCGGGTCTTTCCGTTGGGTCCGGTCTGCGTGACGGTTTGGCCGCGCCGGCCATCGGAACCGTCAGTGTCGCGGATGCGCTCGCTGGTGGCCGTTTTTCCGCCTGGGCCGGTGGCGGTCTTCGTGTTCGTCACTGTTCCTTCGGCACGTGTCTTGGTGGCCTCATAGGAACTGCCGTTCTTGCCTTCCTTTGTGACCGTCTTGGTTTGCGCAAAGGCAGCAGGGGCCAGAGCCAGGATGGCCGCTGTTAAGAATGTAATCGCGCTTGTTTGAGTCTTGCGCATAGTCCCACCCTCCTCAGGCGGATATGCGAATAAACCCTGTGGCGTGCACAAAGTTGCTGAGCTAAGGCGGAAAGATTTGGCGGAAGCCAGTGAGGGTCGAACTCACCTGCACTACGAGACGCAGCGCACAACGGGTTTGAAGCCCGCGCCCGACACCGGCCGGAATTGGCTTCCGTTGCGAGTGTAGCATTCCCCCAATGGCGGGGTCTCGGAGCGGAATGTAGTTCACTCAGCCGCATGCGACGCCGCCTTCATGCGAACCTGGAAATAACATCAGCCCTGGATTGCGTCTCCATCATGTATTGCAGCCAACCCCCATCTCGCTCGCTATTCCTGCTTGTTGTGTTCGTCATCGCCACTTCGCTCTGCGGCACCGCGCAGAGCATTTCCGCCAGTCTCTCGGGAATGGTAGTTGATAGCTCGCAAGCCGCGGTAGAGGGAGCGAGCATCCTGCTACGGAACCGTGGCACGGGGGAGGAAATGCGGGCGAGCACGGATATGAGCGGGCGCTACCGCATCCTGCGCGTCCCCCCCGGAAGTTACGAACTCACGATTGCGGCTCCTGGCCTGGGCGAACAGCGCGTGCCGGTGATTGTTTTGGTGGCGGGTGAGTCACGACGGCAGGACGCAACACTCCTGGTTGCGGGCGCAACACCCATTGCGATTGAAGTGGTGGGTTCCCTGGTTAGCACTGACACCTCGCAGGCGTCGAGTGCGTTCACCCAACGGCAGATGGAGCAATTGCCGATGAGTCTCGGCATTCAGGGACGGAACTTTCGCAATCAGATGTTTCTTGCTCCTGGTGTTGCCCCCACTACCCAGCCCCATAGGCCGTTTGCGGTTGCAGGTGCGCGCACCCGAAACAATAACTTCCTGATTGACTCGAACGACTTCAACGAAATCCAGGGCGGCCTTCTGCCGGGGCGTGGCCCCAGCGAGCAGATGATTCCCTCAGAGTCCATTGAGAGCATGCAGGTGCTCACGCACAACTTTAAGGCGGAATACGGTCGCCAGAACGGCTCGGTGGTGAATGTGATTTCGCGCAGCGGAGGCAGTGTCTGGCGCGGTGCGGCCTACCATTTCCTGCAGCATGACCTGCTCTCCGCACGAAATACGTTCGATGCGGAGAAGCCGCCAGTGCGCTACAACCAGCCGGGCGTTCGCATCGGCGGACCACTCGTGCGCGAACGCCTGTTTGTATTTGGGAACTACGAGGCGGTCATCCGGCGGACGGCATCCCCCCTCACCGTGCGCACCCTGACGAACGCCCAGCGCGAACGCGCGGAACCCGCGGTGCGCCCGTTGGTGGCCCTGTTTCCAGAGCCAAACCTCCCCGGTACCAACCTCTATCGCGCCAACCTGAATCAGGTGAGCGACACCCACACCTTCCTGGCACGCGCGGATTATCATGCCAGCGAGACGCAGCGATGGTTTGCCAGATCCAGCTATCTGCGATCAACAGATGACCGTGGTTTCCTTGCCTCGCGTGCCCGCGCGAACACCATCAGCGGACCGCAGGCGCATTCGCTGCACCATGTGCTTACGCCCAGTGCCACGCTGGTGAATGAAGCTCGCGTCAACTTCACGCGATTTGCCGTGGATGACCAGTTTGGCGAAAGCCCGTTTCTGGGCGACCCGGCGGTGAATGGCGAAATCGGGTTCCTGATCGTGAACGGACTTACCTCCGCAGGGTACCCGCGTTTCCTGGGCCGCGTCACCGCGCAGAACAACTTCCAGTTCACTGACGACCTTACCGTGCAGCGTGGCTCTCATACCCTGAAGGCAGGGCTAGCGCTGCGACGAATCCAGTTCAACAACGGCACGTTCAATACTCTCTTCCTGGGCCAATTGCGCTTTAACAACATCGATCAGTTTCTCGCCGCGCGGCCGGCTGCTTATAGCCGCAATGTGGGTAATCCCTATATCGGGTTGCGGGGAAGCGAGTGGAATGCGTATCTGCAGGACGATTGGCAGGTGAGTTCACGTCTCACGCTCAACCTGGGGCTGCGCTACGAGTACAACAGCGTGCCTGCTGAGGTGAACGGGCTGATCGCCAGCCAATACCGTTTCCGCCCAGACCGCAACAACTTTGCGCCCCGCGCGGGCCTGGCGTGGCGACTCACTGAAAACGGCGCGACCGTTCTTAGGGCGGGCTACGGCATCTACTACAACGTGCTGGAGTGGGATTTCATCGGGCTTACGCGATTCAACCCGCCGCTGGTGGATAGCCTGGCGGCCAACAACCCCGGATTTCCGAACTTGCTGGCCAGTGCGCAGGTGCAGATTCCCAGCGGATTGGTGATTCCCGATGAACACATGAGGCAGCCTTATGCGCAGCATCTGCAACTGGCTATCGAACGCCAATTGGGGCGACGCCTCACCGCAAGCATCGGCTATCTGGGAACGGTCGCACTGAAGTTGCCCAGGGCGTCGCAACCCAACGGAGGTGACGGTCTGGCACAGGCCCAGCGGCCAAATCCCGCGGTAGGCGTCATCACCCGCCTGGAAACCGCGGCGAACTCCAACTATCACGGCATGGTGAGCTCGGCTGCCTGGCGCGGCGAAGGACTGCTGCTTACCGGCGCCTACACCTGGGCGAAGTCCATCGACCAGGTGAGCGACATCCCCAACAGTAATCTGCAATTACCCGCCAACGTGTTGCCCCTTGATGCGAACAACTGGGCGCTGAACCGGGGTCCCGCGGATACCGACATCCGCCATGTGGCGACGTTCAGCTACGTCTGGGATGTTCCCGTCTTTTCCCGTCAGCGGTGGATGGGTGGCTGGCAACTGACGGGCGCTGTCTACAGTCGCGGAGGCGTTCCAGTAACACTGTTGTCTGGCACTGACTCGCCGATGGGGGTGAACACCAACCGTATCCTGGCCATCCCGGGGACGCTTGCGGCGACTGGCGATTCGAAACAGCCATTTTCCCTTGCTGATGGGGTTTCACGAAACGCATTGACGCCAGCGCCTGGAACTTTCGGCACCATTGGCCGCAACACGCATCGATCTGGGGGGCTTGTGCAGTGGAACGCTGGGCTCCAAAAGCGCTTCCAACTGTGGGAGCGAGTTGCCGTACAGGCAAGGGTGGAGGGCTTCAACCTGCTAAACCGAGCCAACTACGATGTTCCGGACGCTGTGTTGACTTCGCCCACCTTTGGTGCGGCCACGGCCGCGTTTGATTCCCGCCAAGGCCAAGTTGGGTTGCGGTTTGAGTTTTGAGGATCATAAGGCTGACCAGAGGCAACCAACTGTCCTTTGCTCAATTAAGTATTAGAATAAATCAAAAATAGTATAAAATTTAATCTTCTATCTTTCATATTTCTAAACCAAGCTAGTCCAGTACCGCAGAGTAGTAGTTAAAAAAGGTTTACCATATTAAAGTATTATATGTCTTAATTGATTTTTATTTATTTTTCAACAGACTTTGCTTTTCAGCTACTTGCGTTCGGTAGTACCACCGGTTCGCATGGAGTTGCACTGGTAAGAGGCGCTTCACCCTGAGCAGCTAGCGGCGCGGCGCTTCAGCCGGTTCATCCGCGCTTCACCTCGATGGAGCCTTTTTTCCCAAATCATGGATTCTGAATGAGTTTCGAGCAACCAGTCACTATTGTAGTTCTGCTTATGGGTTCCATATACTTGCTTCCAATGACAGCCACCTGGGCGTGGCTATTCTCGTTTTCTGTCGAAAGAGAGACACAGAGATATGGTGAGAGATTTACTTGCATTGCGGACTGCGGTTTGCAGTTTCGCGGTTGTACTCGCACTGTTGCTGACGGGTCCCGTGACCCCAGCGGCAGCGCAAATTCTTTACGGCTCCGTCGTGGGCAACGTCACTGACGAGAGCGGCGCAAGTGTTCCGGGCGCTGAGGTGACGATAACGAACAAGCAAACGGGGGCCAGTCGTACGGCCGTCACCAATGAGAACGGTGGGTACAACATTCCCACGGTGCAGAATGGGGAGTACACCCTCCGCGTCGCCCGTGAGGGTTTTCGCGCCGCCACCAACGAAAACGTCTTGGTTCCCGTGAACAACGTGGTCCGCGCGGACTTTCGGCTCACATTAGGACAAGTAACCGAGACGGTGAACGTTGAGTCGAGCGCTTTGGCCCTGCAAACTGACCGCGCCGAAGTGAAGGCGGAAATTGGGTCAAAGCAGTTGACCGAGATTCCGGTCCCTGGCCAACGCAACTATCAGGCGCTTTTCGTTACCATTCCCGGCATTTCGCCGCCAACCACGCCGCACTCTGTGCCGTCGAACCCATCGCGTTCGATGCAGTGGACGACCAACGGTAACAACACCGCTGCCAACAACACCCGAATCGACGGCGCCAGCGCCACCAACATCTGGCTGCCTCACATCGCCAGCTACGTTCCGGCTCTCGAATCCATCGAGACCGTGAACGTTGTCACCAATAGCTTCGACGCTGAGCAGGGCTTGGCGGGCGGCGCTTCGGTGAACGTGATTGTGCGCTCAGGCACCAACGAGACGCGCGGGGCGCTATTCCACTATCACCAGGGCAATTGGAGCCAGTCCCGGAACTTCTTCCTTCCGCCAGACCGCAACAACCCCAAGTTCGTCTACAACCAGTTTGGTGGACGCCTCGGTGGCGCCATCGTGAAGAACAAGGCCTTCTACTTCGTCAGTTACGAAGGCACCACTGACTACCGTTTCGCAGCCGCGTTACGCGCGGTTCCCACGGCGCCGACGCGTGCAGGCAATCTGTCCATCTCAACGCTGGGTATCTACGATCCGATGACGGGTGAAGCCAACGGTACGGGTCGGTTGCCCTTTGCCGGAAATATCATTCCCTCTGCGCGCATTCACCCGACGTCGACACGGCTGATGAACCTGCTCCCGCAGGAAAACCAACCTCAGGCCAGCGGGCTGCCGACCAACAACTACTTCGCCTCCGGCACGGCATTCAACCGTCGCCACACAATCGATTCGAAGTTCAATTTCAACATCAGCGACAAGACGACGGCCTATGTGCGGCTGAGCGCGCTCGACTTCACGATGCTCGATCCTGCGTCATTTGGTCCCGCGCAGGGCCAGCCCATTGCATTCGGCAACCCCGGCAATGGCTTTGGGCAGACCTGGAGTTCGACAGTGGCAGCAACCCACACGCTGACACCCAACTTCATCCTGGATGCCTACTTCGGCTATACCCTGATGGACGCGAACGTCGAGCAGCCGGGCCTTGGCCCGAATACCGGGCGTGACGAACTGGGCATTCCAGGCACCAACGGCACCCGCTACTTCGAGTCCGGCTTGCCGGGCTTTGGGATTGGTGGCTTTGCAGCGTTTGGTTCCACCGAGAACTACATGCCCTACTTCCGCAACGATCCGCAGTTCCAGTATGTGGCGAATGCCAACTGGCTGAAGGGCTCGCACAACGTGCGCTTTGGCTTTGACATCTACCACCTGCAGTTGAACCACACGCAGCCGGAATTCGCCGGTGCCGCGGGTGGTGCGGCAGGACGGTTGAACTTCAACCAAGGCCCCACACAGCTTCGTTTGCCCAACGGAAACGTGCAGGGCGGCAACCAGTTCAACTCCATGGCTACCTTCCTTCTGGGCCTCGTCGATGGCGGCGGACGCATCCTCCAGGTGCCTGACGTTTATCGCACGAAGACCACCATGTGGAGCTTCTACGTGCGTGACCAATGGCAGGCGACTCGTAACCTAACCGTTTCATTGGGTACCCGCCTGGAACTGTTCCCAATGCCCTATCGCGAAGGCGACCGCGGCATGGAGCGGTACGACTTCAACACGAATGAGATGATCATTTGTGGCGTTGGCGGTAACCCAAAGGACTGCGGCACCAGTGTGGGTGGACCTTTCTTCTCGCCGCGTCTCGGCATTGCTTATCGTTTGGGCGACAAGACGGTGATCCGGTCCGGTTTTGGTATCAACTGGGATCCATGGAACCTGGCTCGCCCCTTGCGCACCAACTACCCGATCCTGGCGGCGTTCAATCTTGCGCCTCCGGCATTGGGTTGGGCGACCACGCTCAGCCAGGGTCTGCCCGCTCTGCCAGAGCCACAGATCGGACAGAACGGGCGCATTGCCATGCCTACGAACTATGCCGCGAACACTACGGGTGATGAGTTTAAGCGCAGCTACATCCTGAACTACAACCTCATGGTGCAGCGCGAGCTAGGTGGTGGTTTCATTGGTCAGGCTGGTTATGTGGCCAGCCGAGCAGTGGGCGTGTCAGGCCGATTCAACCTGAACGCTGGCCAGGTGATCGGTGCTGACCAAGCAGGTCAGCCGCTCTTTGCCCGCTTCGGCCGCGCTGTGGAAACAGCCATGGTGATGCCGATGGGCAATACGGACTACCACAGCTTGCAGATGACTTTGAGCCGCCGTTTCTCAAATGGGTTCCAGATGAACACTGCGTACACCTGGAGCAAGGCGATGGGCTGGTGCTGTAATGAAGATAACAATGGCGGTCCTCTGGTGCCCGCGCTGGACTACCTTGATCTGAACCGCGTTCCACTTGGGTTTGACCGGACGCACAATCTGCAGATCACCGCGACGTACGAGTTGCCTTTTGGCAACGGGAAACGCTTGGCAACTAGCGGTGTAGGCGCGGCAATTCTGGGTGGATGGCAGCTCAACACCCTCACCAGCTTCATGACGGGTACGCCTGTCCGTGTGACCTCCGACGGCGGTTCACTCCGCCTGCCGGGCAGCACACAGCGGGCAGACCAAGTGAAGCAGAACGTGCAAACGCTGGGCAACATTGGCGTTGGCCAGGCTTACTACGACCCGTTTGCCTTCGAGCGCGTATTGGAACCTCGTTTCGGGACGGCTGGCTTCAACAGCCTGCGCGGACCGGAGTTCTTCAATTCGGATCTCGGGTTGTTCCGCACCTTTGCTTTCAAGGAACGGTTCAGCATGCAGTTCCGTGCGGAGTACTTCAACTGGACCAACACCCCGAAGTTCAACAATCCGTCGAGCGGCATCAACAACCGCCTGGTCTTCCCGGACGGTTCGTTCCGCGGCGGCGTGTTTGAAGTTACCGGCACCAATTCGGGCGGGCGTGAACCGAACGGCGACCGCATTCTGCGGCTGGGCCTGCGGCTCACCTTCTAATCTCACTGGAGATCAACCCCGCCGCAAGGCGGGCCAACAAGAACGGCGGCACTCCCCTACGGGTTGCCGCCGTTCTTCTTTCTTTGGGCCTCTCCGAACTCCTCTCCGGCTACGGCGCAGTCTCGACGGCGTATGGCAGAACTCCGTGAATGAGCTATCGAGGCAAGATTACAGCGGGAGAGAAGGGATCCAATCGCCATGGATTGGAGGTCCGCCAGAACATTACGAAACGAACTGACCGTGTATTTTTTGGCAGCCCTGAATGCTGGGAGCGGAGGCAAATTGCACCCAGAGTGCGCTACTTGGGGTGTTGTCCAGAAGAGGACTGCCTCAAATGTAACAACTGGGCCGCAGTGGCGGTATTGGGTCACCTAACCATCAAGATATACAGATTCAGGCGTCGCATTCCCCATGGAGCGCGAATGTCTCGGGCAGAGAACAGCCTTATTTTCAGACACCTGGGGGGGTGGCATAGAACGAGAGAGGAAAGCATCTCACCCATGGATCGCTGGCCCGCGACCGCATCTCGTTGGAGGAGTTGCGCAAGCAGCGTCCGAGTGGCCTTGGCCCTGGCCCATCAAATCGTTGCGGATTACAGGACCCGCTCGGAGTTTGGCTCGCTGCGTGCTTAACAAGACGGCGAGGTCCAGATTCATTCATGGCAAACACACTATCTCTCTCTTTCTCGGGCGGCAAATCACGTGAACCAATCAAGATGGTTTCCGAGATCTCTGAACACGCCAACGAATTGATGAACAAGGCGTCCGGTTATGGCCAAAGAATTGCCGACGCGATTGACGATAAGCGGCTTGCGGCGGCCGGTGGTCTTGACAGGACCGCCGCTACGCTTCATGCAAAGGCGGATAACCTCCCCGGTGTGGAAACGTTGAGCGGACTTGCTCATGACGCAGCGGAGAAGCTCAGTTCGACGGCTGGCTATATGCGCGAACACGATGTGCGCGGAGTGATGAACGGTATGGGAGCGACCATCAAGAGAAATCCAGGACCATCAATTCTGGCAGCAGCCGTGGTTGGATTCCTTTTGGGGTGGAAGTTCAGCGGCAGCACTCGCCAGTGAGAGTGGAGCTGGGAAGGGACCCCTGCTGCCCGCCTGCACGATTGGTGTTTGTAACATTGGCTCGGCCGTTTCGCTTGACGTGGTATCCTCTACGTTCTTGCGGTTCGATCGAGGAGTTGCATGTCGCCCTTAGCTGTTCATGATGGGATTGGCTTGATTTTCGATATGGATGGGGTGATCCTCGATTCCAATCCCGTACATATGGAGGCGTGGGGAGCCTACCTGCAACAGCAGGGGTTGCCGCTTTCCGCCTTGCGGCCCGAACGCATGTATGGGAAGCGGAACGACCAGATCTTTCGCGACCTGTTTCCCGATGAAAGCCCCGAGCAGATTGCCCGGCGATCCCAGGACAAGGAGGCGGTCTACCGCGAGCTGATGGCGCCTCAGCTCGAACAGCACCTAACGCCCGGGTTGCGCGAATTTCTGGAGGCCAACCGGCACCGACCCATTGCGTTGGGCACCAATGCCGAGCGGGCGAATGCGGATTTTGTTCTGGATGCTGCTTTCCTTCGCCCTTACTTCTGGACGATGGTGGATGGCTGGATGGTGGAGCACCCGAAGCCCGCGCCCGACATCTACCTGCGGGCCGCGCACAACTTGGGTCTGCCGCCGCGCAACTGTATCATCTTCGAGGATTCGTACTCCGGCGTCGCGGCGGGACTTGCCGCGGGGGCTCGTGTGGTGGGTGTCACCTCCACCCACGGCGATTTTCCCCAACTCGACATGCACATCCAGGATTTCACCCAGCCCCAACTGGCTGACTGGATCGCGCGCCAGCGACCCGTTTAGCTGGCGTAAGCTGTGCGGCGTCGTCCCGACTATTGGATGGTGCTTGCGCCAGGCATCCCCAGGTCTTCGCTGGGGATGTTGCGGTTGATGTGATTATCCAGGTTGATGACGTAAGTGTCCTTGGAGTCAATCAGCACGGGCGAATGCGTGGCGGCGATGACGCGGAACTTCTTCTGGTCAACCAGTTCCATCAGCATCTTCAGGATGCGCTTCTGATTGGAGGGCGACAACGCCATTTCCGGTTCGTCCAGCAGAAGGATGGTGCCGTCAGGGAAGCTGGGGAAGGTCTGGCTGAACATCGAGAGCATCACCTGCCCGTGGCTGGCGGTCTGCAGGAAATCAAGCATCTCCGGCTGGCCTTCGAAGAGCTCCAGGTGCGCGCGCGGGTTGTGGGCTTCGGCGTCAAAAAGGAACACGCTTTCGGTATTGGCTCCCTGAGGGTCGAGGCGATACACATAGCCATCCGCCTGTTGGTTGCGCAGAGCGAGATGAATAGAGTGGAGCAGGGTGGATTTGCCGCTACCGTTTTCACCCTGAATGAGGGTTAGCGGGTGACGCAGATCCATCACGATAGGCATGTGAAAATTAAGGTGCACCAGAACCGGGTGCGCGAGGATTTTGAGAAACATATATGCTCACTGGCGGTCCAACGCCGTCCCACCAAGGAAGGCGAAGCCGCAAGATACTACAGATGATGGGCGCCCGTTGGGGTTCCAAGTCTTTTCCTCTCCTCAGCACTTGCGCTAACCATGACCACGCCGAACAGTCTGCGCTATTCCACCCGACTTCCGTGGGACTTACCAGAGAATCCGCTTTTCGTGATTCGGCAGGAACGGACGGCCCAGGGCAGGGAAGTGCTCGACCTGACGGGTAGCAATCCCACTTCGTGCGGACTGGGCGATTGGAACGAAGCCATTGCCAAAGCGCTGGCACAACCGGGCAGCGCGCACTACCACCCTGTGCCGCAGGGGTCCGCCGAGGCCCGTGCCGCGGTTGCGGCCTACTACTCCAGCCTTGGCTGGAATGCGGATCCGGAAGACCTTCTGCTGACGGCGAGCACCAGCGAATCGTATTCCATGTTGTTCCAGTTGTTCTGCGACCCCGGCGACGAGGTGCTGGTTCCCCGGCCTTCCTATCCGCTGTTTCAGCATCTCGGCGGGCTGGCTGGCGTCGGTCTGCAGCCCTATCTCCTGCAGTTCGCGGGCGAGTGGCAGGTGGATTTTCCTTCGTTGGAGGCAGCCGTGGGCGATCGCACGCGGGCGCTTGTGGTGGTGAATCCGAACAACCCGACGGGTTCGTACCTGCGACCCCCGGAAGCGCAGCGTCTGTTGGAATTGTGCGCGGAACGGGGCATGGCCCTGATCGCCGACGAGGTGTTCTGGGAGTATTCCCTGCGGGACCACCAACACCTTACAACCCCAGGCATTACGTCCCCAGAACGGGCGTGGTTTGCAGCCGCGGAGAGTCCGGCGCTCTGCGTTTCAATGGGAGGGCTTTCCAAGAGTGCGGGCATGCCGCAGATGAAGCTGGGTTGGATGCTGGTGCGGGGACCGGAGCAGGAGAAGGTGCGGGTGATGGCTCGCCTGCGGTGGATCGCTGACACCTACCTGTCGGTGTCAGCGCCAGTGCAGGAAGCGCTGCCCGCATTGCTGGGAATTGGCGCCGAGATCCGCGCGTCCATCCAGCAGCGGGTGAGGTTGAATCTGGGGGCGATTGCTACCTGGCAGCGCAACACGCCCTCGGTTTCGCTGCTGCCCGCCGAAGGTGGTTGGAGCGCGGTCTTGCGCTTGCCCTCCGTGGTGGATGACGAGCAATGGTGCGAGCGTTTCCTGCGGGAAGTGGGGGTGTGGGTGCAGCCAGGATACTACTACGATCTAGCCGGCGGCGCTTATGTGGTACTGAGTCTGCTGTCGCCACCCGGCGCGCTTGTGGAGGGTCTCGCGCGGATCGCGCCCATTGTCACGGATGCCGCCCGCTAGGCGCAGACGGCATCCTCTTATCGAACGAACTTGTGATGTGGCGGGGGAACTACCAGCGTTCTTCGCGGTCGCCGCCGCCCCGCCTGTTGTATCCGCCGCCACCTCCGCCTCCGCTTGGGCGTGAGTATCCGCTGCCCCCGCCCTCGGTGCGCGGGCGGGCTTCGTTTACCACCAGAGCACGGCCACCCATATCACGGCCATTGCAGGCTTGGATGGCCTGCTCCGCCAGATCGCGGTCGCCAATTTCGACAAACCCGAAGCCGCGCGATTCCCCGGAGGTCCGGTCGCGCACCACACTTGCCTGGTCCAGGGGGAAACCCGCTTCGCTGAAAAACGCGTGCAGGTCCTCTTCCATGGCCCGGAAGGGCAAGTTGCCTACGTACAATCTCACCATGCATGCACTCCTTGAAAAGACAGACACCAATTCGTGAACTGGACAGCGGTGGCACTTGTGATGGAGAGAGCATTTCCAGCAAGTCGATGACGACTCCCGCAATCTGCCAGCCGCAAGTTTCCTCGCGCTGATGCGGAGTTACGGGGACAGCCAACAGCACGGAAGGGAAGGGCGGAAGGGGTTCATGCGGGGGGTCGAGAACACCGGACTGAACTGAAAACAAACCTCTCAATCAA
>JAHCHD010000112.1 GCA_026129915.1 Bryobacterales bacterium | reverse complement strand
ACCAAGCGGCTCAGGAAAAACCACCTTACTGGGGCTGATTGCGGGCGTTCTGGAAGTGCAGCAGGGCTCGCTGCATGTGCTGGGCGCAGATATGGGCAAACTGAGCGCGGCCAAACGAGACGCCTTCCGCAGTTCAAACCTGGGTTACGTCTTCCAGCTCTTCAACCTCATCACCTACCTCAGCGTGGAAGAGAACATCATGCTTCCCTGCCAGGTGAGCCCGGAACGCCGGGCGCGGCTGAACGGCACCGACATGCGTAGCGAAGCGCGGCGACTGGCCGACCATCTTGGGCTAACGCCGTTTCTGCATCGCAATGTGCTTCAGCTTAGCGTGGGCCAGCAACAGCGGGTGGCGGCGGCGCGGGCAATGATTGGCGCGCCGGCGCTGATGATTGCCGACGAACCCACATCCGCACTTGATCATGATCACCGTGGTCGCTTTCTTGACCTCTTGTTTGAGCGCTGCAACGCCGCCGGCACGACGCTACTGTTTGTAAGCCACGACCAAACACTGATGTCGCGGTTCGACAGGCAGGTAGCGCTGCGCGAGATCAACCTTGCCACGCCCAAGGACGGTTCAAGCGAGCCGGGAGACCCCGCGGTTGCGCACCGCCAGGTGGCAAAGGGAGCCTGAGGACTTAGCGATGCTGATTCAACTGGCTTGGAAATCACTAGTCAACCGCAAACTGACAACCCTGCTGACGCTAGCCTCCATCTCCTGCAGCGTGGGCCTGCTGCTTGCTGTGGAGCAAGTGCGTACCGGGGCGCGCGACGCCTTCGCGAACACTATCAGCGGAACAGACCTGATTGTGGGCGCACGCAGCGGCAGCATCAATCTGCTGCTGTACTCGGTATTTCGCATCGGCAATGCCACCAACAACGTAAGCTACGAAGCCTACCAGCACTTCTCGAATCACAAAGCGGTGGCGTGGACCATTCCCTACTCTCTGGGTGACAGCCATAAGGGCTACCGCGTGGTGGGAACCACGGGAGCCTTCTATGAGCACTACCGTTACTACGGTGACCGAGAGGTTGTGTTCGCCGGGGGCAAGCAGCCCGTTGGAATCTTCGAAGTCGCGCTAGGAAGTGACGTGGCACGGGCGCTCGGCTACGAACTCGGCGAGAAAATCACCCTCAGCCACGGGATGACGGAAGCAGTGGGAGGCGCCGCTGGACACGACGACAAGCCCTTCACCGTCACCGGCGTCCTTGCCAAGACTGGCACACCCATTGACCGTTCGCTGTACATCACGCTTCACGGCATGGAAGCACTGCACGTCGACTGGCAGGATGGCGCGCCGCCTATGCTGGGTGAAGAAGTGCCCGCTGACGAAGTCTCAGCGGATTCCCTGGAGATCAAGAACGTCACCGCCTTCCTTCTGCGGGCACATCGCCGCATCGACAGCTTGCGACTGCAGCGTGAAGTGAACGATTACCGGGGCGAGCCGCTGATGGCAATCATGCCTGGGGTGACACTTGCAGAGTTGTGGAGCGTGGTGGGCTATGCGGAAGACGCCATGCGCGTCGTCAGCGTGATTGTGGTGATTGTGGGCTTCCTGGGCATGCTGGTGGCCATCTACACCACGCTGGAGGAACGCCGTCGCGAGATGGCGATTCTGCGCGCAGTGGGGCTTGGGCAATCGAAGATCAGTTCCCTGCTGATTATGGAGTCGGGCCTGCTGACGGTGGCGGGCAGCCTGGTGGGAGTTGGATTGCTGTATGGAACTGCCTTTGTGGCACAGCCCATCGTGGAGCAGCATTTTGGCCTATACATCCCCATCCGGGCGTTGGGAACGACTGAATTTGTCTACCTGGGCTGCCTATGGGTAGCGGGGCTGCTGATCGGCGTGGTGCCCGCATGGAAGGCCTACCGAAACTCCCTCGCCGACGGCCTGAGCATCCGTCTGTAGAATCAGTTGGGATCGCAGACACGCCAGACGCCCCCAGCTCCAAGGTATTCTGAGAGTTAGTCGAAACGGGACCCTCCGCGCTTCGTCCTTAACGTATTGCTATGCCGATCGCCTTTCGCACCATTTGTCTCGGCCTGATTGCGGGCGCGTGGATTTGCGCCACTTCCGGGCTCGCCAGCGCGCAAGCGCCATCACCAGCAGACCGCAGCGCGTCCGCAGCCCCCGCCCCTCTCGACAAGGCGGCCTTGGCAGATTACTTGCGCTACCTGAACCTGTGGGGAGAAAACGTCACTATCACCCTCAGCGATCCAAAGGCGTCCACTACCCTGCCCGGCTTTCTGGATTTGCAGGTGACTGCCAGCGTCCCGGGTGCTTCGCTGACTCAGGAATATTACGTAACGCCAGATGGGGCGCGGCTTATCCGAGGACGAGCATCGGACCGCTTGGGCAAGACGGTGTTCAGCACCGGAGATTACCCGTTCCGCGCGGAACAGGAAGCTCTCAAGCTTGGCGGGAGGCCTTCGGTGGGCAAGGAGGACGCCCCTATCACGGTGGCGGTGTTTAGTGATTTCCAGTGCGCCTACTGCCGCGATGAGGCCAAACTGCTGAGGGCGAACTTGCTGAGCGCCTACCCGGAGGCCGTGCGCATGGTTTTTGTCGATTTTCCGCTCGTGCAGATTCACAACTGGGCCAAACCAGCCGCCATCGCCGGGCACTGCCTGGCGGCAATCAGCAACGACACCTTCTGGAAGTACCACGATTGGGCATTTGAGACGCAACCGCAGATTACCGCGGAGAATTTTGGCGGCAAACTGCAAGCGTGGGCAGAGGGTTCCGGAATCGACACGCTGCAATTGCAACAGTGCCTGCAATCCTCCGAATCGGACGCAGCCGTGACGACAAGCCTCGAAAACGCGTTGAATCTTGGCCTGAATTCCACCCCCACCCTCTTTGTGAACGGCCGACAGGTAACCGGCAAACTGGAGTGGGCAGCTATCAAGCAGATTGTCGACGCCGAACTTGACTATCAATTCAAGCAAGCCAGCAAGCAGCAGGCATCCAAGGAGGCATGCTGCACGGTGACGCTGCCCGGGTTGTTTCCCCAATGATCTTCCACGACGCCGGGCGCTCGCTCGCGATGCCAAGGGCGGCCCGGCTGGGCGTGCTGGTATGTGGTTGTCTCGCGGTTGCGCTGGCTGCCTTCGCCGCGGGTGCTGAGCGCGCTGGCTCCGCCTTCCGGCTGGATAGCCCGGATTTCCGTGAAGAGCATCTTCGCAGTGACGTGGAAACGCTGGCCAGCGTGCCCTTCGGTGGCCGCGCTTTGGGCTCTGAAGGGGCTCAACGTGCGGCTAGTTTTGTGGAGTCCCGCTTTCGGGAACTGAGCCTCGCGCCCGCCCCGGGCATCGGATATCAGCAACACTTCCCGGTGCGATTGCAGCTTAAGCTCCAGGAAGGCAGCGGGCAGAACGAGCTATCGCTTAGCGGCCCGGCTTCGCAAGCCCAGTGGAATCTGCACAAGGACTATCTGCCCTTGCCGTTCAGCGGCAACGGGCGGGTGAAGGACGCCACGCTGGTGTTCGCGGGCTATGCCATCCATGCGCCGGAACTCGATTACGACGATTTCGCAGGCATCGACGTCCGTGGCAAGGTGGTGATCGCCTTTCGGCGTGAGCCGCAGGAACGAAACGCCAGCAGCCGCTTCATTGGTCTCGAGTTTACCCGGCACGCTTCTTTTGCTGCCAAGGCCCGCGCCGTGGCGCAACGCGGAGGCAAGGCTCTGCTAATTGTCAGCAACCGGCTGCCAGCGGACGAAGACGCGGAGCTGCCTGCATTTGGCGCATCCGCGGGTCCGATGCAATCGCCAATCCCCATTCTGATGGTCCGCGCTGCCGCGATCGCCCCATTTTTCACCGAACAGGGGCTCTCGCTAAGTGCCCTGCAGCGGAGTATTGATGAGACAGGAAACCCCGCTTCGGCCCACTTCGCCGGGGTCTATCGGATCACCTTATCCGTGAAGACCGAAGGGGTGCAGGCGAAGGGTAGCAACGTTCTGGGATGGCTTCCCGGAGACCCCTCGAATGGGGAGTATGTCGTGGTGGGCGCGCATTTCGACCATGTCGGTCTTGGCGAGCGCTTTTCCATGGATAACAGCGGCAAAGGAAAGCTGCATCCAGGGGCCGACGACAATGCATCTGGCGTTGCGGCGATGCTGGAACTCGCGCGGGTACTTTCGCATCGCCAGAGGTTGGAAGGCGCCCATGGACGCTCGGTTCTGTTCGTTGCTTTTGGCGGTGAGGAACACGGGTTGTTCGGGTCCACCCACTTCCTGCACCAGCAACCCGTGGAGGGGAAACGCCTAGTGGGAATGCTCAATTTCGATATGGTGGGGCGTCTCCGCGAGGATGAACTATTTGAAGCAGGCCTCGGAAGTGTACCAGAACTTAGATCGCTGGCTACAAACGCGGCGTCTCGCTATCAGCTTGACCTGAAGCCGCTTTCAGAATACCCCTACAACATGAGCGATCATGGCACCTTCCTGGATGCCGGAATTCCCGCAGTACTGCTTTTCACCGGGTTGCACATGGAATACCACACACCGCGGGACACCGCTGAGCGCGTGAATGCCGCCGGCACATTGCGCGTGCTCAAAGTGGCGGAACTGTTGCTCGAAGCCATGCGTGATCCCGAGCGCCAGCTCACGTTTCAGGGTGGTGCTAACCCCGGCTTTGAACGCCCATTCCGTGAAGCAACCGCGCCGTCGAACCCCTTCGATTTCGAGTGAACCCCTGCAGAGATTCGCTTTATTTTCTCCCCACAGTCGAGGGGGGTTAGTACTGGTGTACCCAGATAGGACTGGCATTGCTTGAAACTGCCGTAGAAAGGACCTATGCTTGAGTCAGCCCAAGGAGAATTAACGGCTGAAGACCGTATTTGGTCAACCGTGAGTCGGTTTACCCGCGAGGATACGAGGCGAGGGGTGCATCTGTAAGTGAGGCTGTGCTTCCTTACTGGGGCGTTTGCACCAAAGTCTTTGTCTCGTCGTTTTTGATTGCGCAGATACGATTTAGTGACCATGCCATCCGCAAAACGCCAGACTCCGGTAAGGCTTGAACTGCCCCCGCTCATATTGCATCCGCTGGCGGAAGAAAGCTCCCCTGAGAACATGCTGGAGGGTTCCCGCGCAAACCTGATGCTGCACGGCCTGCTGCCCTGCGAGGAACAGAGCGAGGACGAACTGGTGGAAAAGGTGGCGCGCAGCCGCTACCTGGAACTGCGCATGCTGTTCTTTGTAGGCAAGGACCTGGAGCGGTGGCTTCAGCAATGCGTTGACCTGGTGGAGCGTAACGCTGATCTGTCAGATAACGGGTACACGATCCACAGCTTCGCCAGCTACCTGATTGAGAGTACACCTTCGAATGTGCGCAGCAAGCTACTCTCCTGGGGGGTAGTGGACTATCGCAATATCTTCGTCCGCGCGTTAGGGCTGCGAGCCATCTACCGGGAAATGCCCGAGTTCCATACCATCGCCACCAGTTTCCTGCTTGACTACCACCGGTTCACGGACTACCTATACGCTTGCCGCCAGCAGCTAAGCCCGTTCGTGCCCGTCCCCGCGAAGACCTTCAGCTTCGAGATCTACGCCTCTGCGGAGTACAGCCAGATTCTGGAGCGCCAGTGGAAGGAAGCGGAGAAGTAGACGAGACGCCTTCGTGGCTTGCTTGAGCAGGTAACACCACACCCGCCCCCTAGAATCCGCCCCTGCGCATCCCCGTTCATTTCTCCCGGCCAGTCCTGCCAACCCTGCAGTCCAGATTGTCTGGAGCATTCCCCGATCTCTGGAAGGTGAGTAGCGTTAGTCCCTTCCATCGCTTGCAAGCCGATTGGACGCGTGAGATTTCCACGGGGCCGGGCAAGCTCGGTTTATCGGGCAAGGCCGCAATTCCCCGGCCCGCTATGACAGACTGGAGGCCATGCAATTTCGCCGTCGCGGTTTCGTGTCCTCTTCCCTTGCAGCCTGCGGGATAGCGCTTTCCCCCTGGAAAGTCTCCGCGCAGAACCGTTCTTCTCGTGACCTGCAGGTTTCCGCCTTCGAGCTAATTCCGGTGCGCGCCACGGAACGCACGGCATGGCTGTTCGTTCGACTTCGAACCCGGGGCGGGCTAAGCGGAATTGGCGAAGCGTCCGACGCGTTCGGCTATGCCAACACCAGCAAGGCAGATGCCCAACGGATGGAGCAGACACTGGCGCGCTTCTACGCGCTGCTGGAAGGCAACTCCGTGCTGGATATCGAAAGCTTTCGCCAGCGTGCCTGGGCAATGGCCGAAACGGAAGGCCTGTTGACGGTGACTGCCTTCTGCGCTCTGGAACAGGCGCTGTGCGACTTGGCGGGCCAAGCGCTGGGCGTGCCAAGTTACCAGCTTTGGGGCGGCAAGGTGCGCGAGCGTTTGGCTGTGTACGCGAATATCAACCGCGCCACCCGTCAAAGGACTCCCGCAGGCTTCGCCGACAGCGCGCGGCGAGCCTTGGCGGAGGGCTACCGTGCGTTCAAGGCAGCACCCTTTGATGGATACCCCAGAAAGGGAAGCGATGCGGAGATCCGCCGTCATGTGGAGAATGGCATTGCCTGTGTGATGGCAATCCGGGAAGCAGTGGGCGACAGCGCAGACGTGATGATCGACTGCCACAGCTTCTTCGAAGTTCCCGCAGCCATTGAACTCGCCAAGCGGCTGGAGCCGGCGAAGCTCGCCTGGTACGAGGAACCGCTGCCCCCGGAGCGCGTGGAGGAGACCCGCCAGATCAAGCAGGCAATCAGCCAACCAATGGCCGGTGGAGAAACCCTCTTCGCCGTGAAGGGTTTCGCCGGGTTGTGTCATCAGCAAGCCGTGGACGTGATCATGCCCGACGCGAAGTTCTGCGGAGGACTGCTGGAGATGGCCCATATTGCGGCCATGGCGTATGCCTATGGCGTGGAGGTGGCTCCGCATAACCCGAGTGGTCCGGTGTGTACGATGGCCACGGTACAATCCTGCGCCGGGATGCGCAACTTTCGGACCCTGGAAATGCAGTGGGGTGAGGTACCCTGGCGCGGCGAACTGCTTAGCCCTCCAGAAGCGTTCACCGCCGGTGAGATCGGCGTGCCCGCAGGTCCAGGCTTCGGTGTGCGCTTGCGCGACTCCGTGGCATCTGCCCACCCGCTCTAGGTTCGGGATTCCCCAACAGCAAAGACCTGGGACAGCTTGGGTTTGATGACGACAAGCCATTCGTTTCAGGCAAGGCTCGCCCGAACTGCAGGCTCATCGCTTATCCCAAACTAGCCCGGTCTGACTTCTTCAAAGGCGAGCGTGATTTCCTCCATCGCGACGTCGCTGCCACCTTTTGCCAGTGGGCGCTTGGATGCCATCACCGCCGCATCCAGGTGACTTCGGAATTTCTTCATTTCTGCGTTGGGCGTCAAGTGGCAATCCAGATAAAGCAGGCTAGCGCCTCCAACCGTTGACCGGCCGAACGGCACACGTCCAGCCGGATTTGTTACGAAGCTAAGGTCTTGCGGCTGCGGTTGGCGAACTTTGACAGATCCGTCGCCAAAAAGCATGTTCACTCCACCGCTATGATGACGGGCTCCGGTGGGACGGTTGGCCTCTTGGGCCAATACGGCCGGAGCGAGGCTTGAAGGCAAACCGAGCTTGGCGGAAACGCTCGCTCGGCGCGGAGTACCGTCGGGAAGAAACAGCGTATAGCGCACGTTCATCTTCGGCTCCTGTCGGGCGCTCAGCCACTGCACTCACCCCCGGGTGGGAACCTTGAGTGGTGCAATCAAGGTAGGCGGCAACCCGTGGTTGCTGAAGACAGCGAATTTTGCGTCCTAATCTGGTGAAGTGCAGCAAAGCTTC
The DNA here is from genome assembly GCA_026129915.1 of Bryobacterales bacterium. GTDB lineage: Bacteria > Acidobacteriota > Terriglobia > Bryobacterales > Bryobacteraceae > JACTMJ01. The sequence goes on along the minus strand of JAHCHD010000112.1, from coordinate 9,003 downwards.
GAGGAGCCGCAGGACCTGCTGCCCTTGGGAATTTTCGTGGTGTGCCAAGGCGCCGAAAATTCGATGTTCCACGGCAAGGACGGGACTGGAACAGCACAGAGCGTGGCGTAGTCACGAGCAACGCGAGCGCAGCGCGCGGCAGCGGTAGAACCCTAGTTCTGGGATGTGCAGCCTATGCAGGCGACATGAAGACTCCGAAGTAACTACGGCGGGCGCTGGCGGACTACGTTGGTCGATCAGCCTCGCATCGCTGCGCAGTGCAAAGACGCACACCGTACACGCTCTGTGCAACAGGAGCGGCGTCGTCCCTTCGGCGGAAAAGGCTCTCACCCTAACGCGCTACATCGACGAGCGCGCGAAACCGACGACTACATCGAGACCCCTGCCAGCAATGGTCACATCGAAGATGACGGCATCGCTCAATCTCACAGCACCACCGTCGGGCAACTCGATTGTCGCGTTCAAGACTTTCGTTTGCTTGACGCCGTTCAACATGCCTGCAGCACCAACGGAATGTAAACGCAATGCCATGGCGCCCCCAGAATTCCGCGACGCTGCTTCCCGCACCTTCTGCACCGCAGGCAGAAGCAAACCGGCGGTTTGATTCTGACCGGAGGTAATCCCGCCCGGGCCCCTCTGGCTGCGTGAAGCAGCTTCGCGGACTTTCTGCACCGCAGGTAACAGCAAGCCGATTAGCTGCGGCACCTGGGGCTTTGCTTGCAGATTCATCGGACCCGTCGGCGAGGTCGACCGGCTGGCGGCCTCCCGTACCTTCTGCACGGCGGGCAGCAGGAGTCCCACTGGCTGGGGAGAACCTCCCGGCGATAACAGTTCCATAGCCACCATCGTCGCTTCTGTCCGGGCGGCGACGACACTTCCGTCAACCCCATCGAACTTTGCAAAATAAGGCATCGCTCGCGTCCCTCTGCTTCAACTTGGAATAGGACCGGTTCCTGGCGGCCAGTCTCAACTTTCGCCATCTGCCCGTCCACCTCATTGAGCGAGTGGGTCTCGAGATGTGGATCATTTCGTGTTCTTACAAAATTCCTCGCACGCCCCGCGGCCCTCAAAATGGAGACACAGCAAGTCTAGGCAGCGTAAAGCAAGCCTTGCGCAAGCATCTGGCGGATGAGACCTTCGTTCGATTCGGCGGTGCCGTCGAGAGCACTCACCACTTCCCCGAGTTCCGCACCGTCTCCCGCCAAGGCCAAGATACTTGCTGCCTGTGCCGGCAACTGACCGCCCGGAAGGAGCGCACCGGGCCCGAACTCCACATTCACCGTATCCGCGGTATCGTCATCCTGGGCCAACAGGCGAAATCCGGAGGGCGCCCGCAGCGTCACCTTGCGGAACGCTTCATCCGGTGCGTAGGCGATGCGCAGTGCGTGAAATGCGGCATCCGCAAATCCTGCCGAAACGTGGTCCAGCGAAGCAAGCGGTACCTGGCGTACCGCGTGGCGAGCAGAACTCTCCTCGTCGAGTTCGAGGAAGTGCATCACCAGATCGATTGCGTCAATCCCCACCTTCCGGTAGTGTGCGAGCATACCCTTGAGGAACTCACCGTAGCTGGATGAAGCAGGTGGATGGAGATAAGGCGCAAGGAGCGCACAATAGTCTTCCATTGGGGTACGAAACATCTCGCAATGAATTCCCAGCAACGGTTGACCCTCCAAAGCCTGAAGTACCCGTCGCCGCCAGGAGTCCGCCTCGCCTCCCGCCCATTCCACGCAAAGGACGGCGCGGCCTCCGGGGGCGAGGTGGGCGGTTAGCTCCCGCAAAATGCGAAGGGTGACCGCATCCCCTAAGGCTCCTCCACTCGCAAACGTCGCGCCATGGCCCAGTCCAACGTCTGGAATGAATGGGGGCTGACAGACGATGCGAGAGTAGCGTTCCCCGCTGCAGGGCGCAAAGAGATCGCCTTCGCGGAAGGCTAGCGCCTGGGCTTCACGAAGGCCATTCAGCATCACGTTGATGCGCGCCAGCGCGATAGCCCGTGCGCTGATGTCGCAGCCAGCCACCCTTGCGGCGGTGGGCTGCAAAGCCAGGGCTAGCGCTCCTCCCCCGCAGCCCAAGTCGAGCAAGGCCCCGTCGCCCGGCCACGGAGTGGCATCCTCGGCGGTGGCGACGTAGATCCGTGACGTTGCGGCCGAAGACCCCATCACGGCGTCGGGATGGAACAGGTGGCGGTCTGAGAGAATCCAGCGGCCCCCAAGCGCACCCAAACGGAGGGAGAACCCGAACTGATCGTGCAGTGTTGCGAACGCCAGGCCGACGGAACGCATCTCCGCGGCAAGCACGCCGCCGAACACTTGCTGCAATTCATTCCAGCTCAGTTGCTCCTGCAAGCGAAGAAAGGCTACCGCAAGAGAGTTGAGGCTGCCTTCCTCGCGTGCCAACCACTGCTGCAGCGGCAGTCGAAGCGTGTCGCCCAGGTCAGGCCCGAGGAAGTCGAAGCGCCGTATCGTTTCTTCATCCACGCCAAGCGCATCCAACCGCGCTTGGAAGAGGCTCCAGAACTTGGCGGGCAACGCCTCCAATCGGTTCATATCCGGCAGCCCGGTATGCCCAGAGCTCGCAAGGTCCATAGGCCACATCGTATCGCGACCGGCCTTAAGTCGAAGAGATTCGATGGGAGGGCGCCGCATCCTGGACTCGTCTCCAATCACTGGAGAGTGTCCCGTCGATCCCTGTCGCCGCTTTGGGGTCCGCGCTTCTCTTCAGGAAGGTTGAACAAGGCCCGGCACAGCGTCACCGGGCAAGATCGTCAACCCGCAGCAGTTTGGCGCGGCGTCTGGCGCCATTGCCTGAAAAGCCGACAGCGGCCAGTTTCCGCATCTCCGCAGGGGTGAGTGCGCGGTTGTATACGGCCACACCGCCAATCACCCCCACCGTGCCGACGCTGCGACTGGAATGAATCACTCTTCCGATGGTGAATGGTCCGCCTTCCTCCGGGAGCCTAGGCTTGTACAAGTCGTGGCCGAACCAGAAGGGATTCACGCGCAAGGCGATTAGCTCGCGGGAGGTGACCTCCCACACCCCACCCGGCGTGCGCCTTTCCGTCACGCGTACGCGAGTGTATTCATAAGTGTGTTCCCAGATGCGTTCGGAGGAAGTACTTGCGATACGCTTGCGGCGGAGCGGCCTTTCTTCGGGCGGCGCATAGAACTGGTCCCCAGGGAAATCTGGATCCTCACCATCCTGAAGCCCCGGCATCCTCCGCAGTTGCGCCTGTTTCCATCCATTGGCGGGCCACTTGAAGAACGGATGCTCAAACAGACCTTCCTCAATCCAGAAGTCCTCGGCCTCGCCGTCCAGGTAGGCGATCGCTACGTTGCGCTGGTTGTCGAAAACAAATCCAGCTACGCTCCAGTGGTCGTTGATGGCCTGATCGTCCGCCTCTTTGCCCGCGCTGGGAATCAGACGCTTTGTGGTGGCGAGGTTGCGCGCGTAGCGGTCACCGAAAGAACTCCGGCCGTTCTCCGAGACATGCACCGCTGAGGCTCCCCGGTTGGCGGCCAATCCCGTGAACAGCGCGTACTGACGGCGTCCGGTTTCCACCCTAGCCGCGCTGCCGCCCTGATGCTGGAGGTCGGTACCTTCGTGCCAGATGCCCGCTACGGCATGGTTCCCTTCCTGATGCACCATCCAAACGGCCATGGAAACGCTCCTCCCAGGTCCGCCCACATCCAGCGGACCATCGTGGAAGCGCGCCCGCTCCAGCAACAGCGTGGGGCGGAACGTGGCCTCGGGTTCATCCAGGATGCGTACGCCCTGGCCGAAGGGGCCAACCCCAAGTATCGGGAAGTCGTCGTAGGTGGCCGCGCGGCCCTCCTGCCAATAGTCACGGACATAGTTGGCCGCGTTGAGCGGATACAAAGGGCCGCTGGGGGTGTGGGCGAGGAAGCGATTGGTTTGCGGCTCCCGAAGGACAAAGTCCCAGAAAGCCGCAAGGCCCTGGATGGCTCGGACGGCTTCCACGCGCTGCTGATACTCGGCCTGGGGCTGCGCTCCTGAGAGCATCGTGATCGAGAGCAGCAATAGTGTCAAGCGGTAGAACATGGCCCCAGTATAGGGCAGACATACCGCGGACTACCGGGAGAACGCCGCATTCAGCAAGCCAGCCAGCCGTACGCCAGCCTGCACCAAGCGTTGTTTCAGGAAAGGGCCATGAACGTAGCCATACTCGTAGCCCAACCGTCCGTCACCAATCTCATAAATACGCGCCCGATAGGCCATGCTTTCGTCCGCCCACTTCTGTACGCCGTCCTTCTGCCATTGCGCGCGCTCCGCAGCAGTGGGCATCTTCAGGAAGGTGGCGAGTTCGGTATAGCTAAGCTCCCAGTGGTTGATGATGTCGGAATCCCACACCGCATGGATGTTGGTTTCGCGCCCGAACCAGCGCACCTTCACGTCGTTTCCTCCGCGATCGCTGCGGCGGCCCACGTGGAGGGGCTGGTGGATGTCGGCCACCAGATGAATGAGAAACCGCAATGCCTCCGCGCGCTTCTTGCGCGGCTGGTTTCGGTCCTGCAGCACGGCGCGTAGCCGCGTAATGGCCTCAATCACATCTCCCGCCGGGTTCTTCGGCGCCGTAGCGTAACTCTCGTCGTCATCCAGGTTCACGTAGTGCCAAGGCGATGCAAAGTCCCATTTGCGGTCGCTCTTGATTTCATCCGCCCACGTGCTGGCCTGGGCAATAGACTCACCATCTAGCAGTTCTACGACCGCTCGGTGAGTTTCCTGCGTGAGATAGCGCTCGGCCACTACGGAGACCACGCGGTGTCCAGCGGGTCCCCAGGCAAAGCCTGGCGCGCAAAGCAATGCCAACTGCAGGCACAGAACAAACAGATGGCGCGAGATAAAGTTCACGTTGGCGAATCTCCTCCCTGGCAATACCGTATTGTAGCGAGGCTTCGGCGAGCTGACGCCACGGATACCGGGCATTGATGCCAAATTGACGCATCTGCTCCGTTACCCGCGCAGATTCGTGCCGCCTTGCCCAGCGGGAAGCTTGTTACAATCCGGCGTGGAGGACTGATTGCGAATGAACCGCCTGCTCATCGGACGAAGACCCGCCCGGGCACTCGAAGTGTTGCTGCTGCTGGGCCTCGCCATGCTTCCCGCCACTGCGCAGTTGCGGTTAATTCGCGGAGCGGCAGACTATCAGGTTTACCAGCGCGGCGTCTCGAATGCCGCCGATATTCCCCTGTATGGTGATGCCCATGGCAACGATGGCAAGCAGGTAGAAGCACGAATCCTCCGCATGAATCCATCGCGTGAAGAGCGCGGCTGGACCACTCTCGGCACGGTAACCGGAAGCCGCTGGACCGGGGTGCTTGCGGCGGTACCCACCGGCGGACCGTATGCCATCGAGATTCGGGTTGCAGGCGCAGAACCCTTGGTGCGCGCCACCAATGTGCTGGTGGGCGACCTGTGGGTATTGGCCGGGCAATCGAACATGGAGGGCGTGGGCGACCTGCGCGACCTGGAACCAGGAGACCCGCGCGTTAACAGCTTCGACATGACGGACACCTGGGCGCCCGCCGAAGAGCCGCTGCACTTCCTTGCCTATGCGCTCGACCGCGTCCACTGGCGCAGCGGACGAAATCCAAACCAGCCGGAGCGCCTGCCCGCCAGCATGCTGGAGGAAGCCCTGCGCAACCGCACAAAAGGCGCGGGGCTGGGCCTGCCCTTTGCCAACGAACTGGTGAAGCTCACGGGTGTCCCCATTGGCCTGCTGCCATGCGCGCACGGCGGCACCAGCATGGACCAGTGGGACCCGGCGAAGAAGGAAATGGTGGGCGACTCACTTTATGGCTCCATGTTGCGGCGGGTGCAGGCCGCCGGAGGGAAGGTAGCTGGCGTGCTTTGGTACCAGGGCGAGAGTGATGCGGGCGACAGCGCGGCGCCTCTGTATGAAGAGAAGTTCCGGCGCTTCATCGCGGCCGTTCGTAGCGATTTCGGCCAGCCTGACCTGCCGTTCTACTATGCGCAGATCGGGTTGCACATCAACCCGGCTGGACACGATGGCTGGGACGTTGTGCAGGAAGCAGAGCGTACACTGGAACTGGAAATCCCCCATGTGGGCATGGTGGCGACCGTTGACGCCGTGCTGGACGACCGCATTCATGCCAGCGTGGAAAGCCTGAAAACCATCGGACAGCGTTTCGCACGCCTCGCCTGTCATCAGCAATTTCCTGATGTGGCCGCCTGCCAAGGCATCGAGCGCGGTCCGCGCCCGGCGCGCGCCGAACGCATTGCGCCTCGTGTGATCCGCCTCGAGTGCGAAACCGTGAATGGGAAACTGACGGCTGCTGGCAAGATGTGGGGCTTCACCGTGGTAAGCCCGGGGGCGCAGCAACAGCCTGAAGTATTTAAGGTAGTACGCGACCCAGCAAACCCCAGCGCCCTGCTGGTGCACTTCCAGGAAGCACCCGTGGGGGCCCAGTTGCAGCTTTACTATTCGAAGGGCCGCTACAGCTATGCCAACATCGTGGATGAAGCGGACATGGCCCTGCCCGCGTTCGGGCCCATGCCGGTGCAGTAGCCGCTCGCAAGCCCTCTAAAAGGGAACGTCGTCATCAGAGGCCGCGAAGCCCTCATCGGCGTCGCGCTGCTGTCGGGGCGCCGCGCCTCCGGAACGTTCACCGCTTCCGGAACGATCGCCTCCTCCAGAGCGTTCGGAACGCGAGTAGCCACCGCCACCGCTATATCCGCCTTCTTCGCTGCCGCCGCCACCCCCCGTGCCCAGCAGCATCAGGTTGTCGCACACCACTTCCGTGATGTATGCGGTTTTCCCTTCGTTCGTTTCGTAGCTGCGCGAGGTCAACCGGCCTTCCACAAAGACTTGCTTGCCCTTTTTCAGGTAGTCCCCTACGCGCTCCTGGCCCCACATCACGACATTGTGCCAGTCTGTTTGTTCCCGCTGCTCACCCGTCTGGGCGTCCTTCCAGCTACGGCTGGTAGCCAGCGTGAAGGTGGTACGGGAACGTCCACCGGGCGTGAACTTGGTTTCGGCGTCCTTGCCCAAATTGCCGATGAGAATCACTTTATTTACACTGCGCGCCATAACCTCGCAGTGTAACAGAGGACCTCGGGCGAACCCAGCGTCTTTTGCGGATCACCCGCCACGGAACACTCAACGGTGGCTTTCTTCTACATGGCCGGGGGCATTTTTGCTGCCTGGTGGGCAATCATCTTCCACTCGCCATTCCGCTTCAGGTAGACATGCGTGTAGGAGATGTCGTTGTTGATCTGCTGACCATCGGCCAGCACCCGGAAGAACGCACGCGCATTCACAACGGCAGTGTCGCCATAGAGCTTGGCGGTGGTCTTCGATATATCAATCGCCTGATAGTTCGACGTCTTCTTCCGCAACCGGCCAAGGTAGACGTCATAGGAGTCGATCTGGCCGTCGGAGTGCGAGTAGATCAGGTCTGGCGCACAGATCTTCTCTACTGACTCCACATCGTTCGCCACCACGGCAGCAGCCCAGGCCTTGTCGAGCGCAATCAAATCGTCCTCGGTATCCACCGGGCCGGATGCGCAGCCAAGAAGAAGAAGGGACATCGAAACAAGCATTAGAATTCGCATGGTGGTTGTTATTGTTTGCCATTCGGGCTGCTGCCGTCAACCTTGCAATGCCATTCCATGTGATAGCGTCATGCGTGAGACTCGGGGGAAAGCACCCTTCATCGGGAGGAGCAACATGCGAATGAACCGGAAGGACTTCCTGAAGACCGGCGCTGGTGCAGCCCTGGCAGGTTCTGCCTCCGCCGGCCAGACCCAGATCCGCGGCGCGCGCAAGCCACCCAACGTCCTTTTCCTCTTCTCAGACCAGCACCGCCCGGACTATCTGAGTTGCTGCCACGACTCTCCCGTTCCCACACCGGAGATCGACCGCATCGCCGCCCGGGGCGTGCGCTTCTCGCGCGCCGTCTGCCCCTACCCGGTGTGTGCGGCGTCGCGGATGGCGCTGCTTACGGGGCGCTACCCCCATTCCACCGCGGTCATCAATAACACCGACCGCCTGGCCTGGAATGCCCGCACCGTGGCCCACCACTTCGCCGACTCCGGCTACCACACCGGGCTCATTGGCAAAATGCACTTCAACGACGCCCATACCCATGGCTTTCAGTTCATGATGGGCTTCAACGACTCGTTCCAGTATCTTGGCCCCAAGATGCAGCACTTTGCCAACGAAATTGGCAGCCACCCCAACGCCCCCCAGTTCTTTGAATCGATGAACGACGACGGCAGCGGACTTCCTGAATTGCCCGACATCTGGGACGGCAAGAGCCCATGGGTGGGCAAAGTGGAGCGCCTTCCCTGGGTAGGTTCGCAACTGGCTGAAGAGGACTGCTTCGATATGTTCGTGGCTCGCGAAAGCTGCCGTTTCCTGCGTCAGTACAAGGACGAGCCATTCTTCCTCGTGGCTGGATTCCTGCGGCCCCACCCTCCTATGCACCCGCCCATGGGCTATGCGCGCAAGTACCCGCTCGACAAGATGAAGCTGACGGGCAGCGTGGACCTTAGCAACTACCCCCAGCACGTCCAGCGGCGTATCCAGCGGCGAGAAGTGCTCGGCGATGAACGCAACCGCGCCTTCCAGGCAGGCTACCTGGGTAACCTTGAGTTTCTGGATCATTGCGTGGGAGTAGTCTACCGGCAGTTGGAAGAATTGGGCCTGCTCGAAAATACCATCGTGGTGTATAGTTCCGACCACGGCGACATGATGGGCCAGAACGGCCTCTACCAGAAGTTCTGCCTCTACGACGGATCAGTGGGCGTGCCCTTCATCCTTAGCCAGCCTGGCACGCTGCCTCAAAACCGCGTAACGGCAGCACAGACCGAATACCTCGGGCTATACCCAACTCTTGCCGAGCTCGCCGGTCTGCCGGCTCCGGCAGACGTCGAGAGCACGAGCTTCGCCTCCATTGCCCGCAACCCTGACGCCAAGGGACCTGAAGCGGCTTTCGCTGAGTACAATTTGCGTACCCGCAG
>JAHCHD010000111.1 GCA_026129915.1 Bryobacterales bacterium | reverse complement strand
CGATCACCCGGTCGGGAGGAAACGACTTGCACGGCGACCTGTTCTACCAGATTCGCCACAAGGAGATGGGCAAGACCAATCCGCTAGGCCAGAATGCATTGGAGACCCTGCAGCAGTTTGGCGGCGGTGTCGGCGGCCCAGTGTTTATTCCGAAGTTCTACGACGGTCGGAACCGCACGTTCTTTTTCGTCGCGGCGGAGAAACAGATTTCGAAGACACCCCGGCAGGTGCTGTTCCCAACCCTTAGCCAGGTGACACGAAGCGCTGCAAATGCGGAGGCCTACGATTTCTTCCTTAACGAACAACGACCGTTCAAGCAGACAAACGATGCCTATGCCTACACGGGGCGCCTGGATTTCCTATCCTCTGGCGGCAGCCGAATCGCACTGCGCTACAACCGAAGCAACGCGGAAGGGGAAAACGCCGTGAGCGTGGGCGGATCCTTAAACCCGGCTACCAACCGAGCAAGCAGCAACGACGGCATCGAGAAGAACAAAATTCATCTCGGTGGCCTCCAATGGACGCAGGTGTTTAGTCCCACTGTGGTGAACGACCTGCGCTTTACGGCCACCTACGAGGAGCGTCCGCGTCTCGCGAATTCGGCACTGCCGCAGGTGACCGCGGGACAGGTGGGAATCTTCGGTGCCCGCAACTTCTTGCCAACAGTCCAGGATGATGACCGCTTGCAGATCGCCGACAGCCTGAGTTGGAATGTGGGTCGCCACACGGTGAAGGCGGGCTTCGACTACAACCGCCTGAATACCTTCCAAGCTTTTGGATTCAATCAATTCGGTGCCTTCAATTTCCTGAATTCTGCTCCTGCGTTCGTGCTGGAGCAACTCACGCTCGGCAGTCCCAACACACCTAACCGCTTCCAAACCAATCAAGTGCAGTACCAACGGCAAATTGGCAACCTGCTGGCGGACTTCGGTGTAAACCTCGTTGCCGGCTACGTTACCGACAACTGGAGGGTTAGCAACTCATTCAGCATTGACTACGGCTTCCGCTGGGAAGGCCAGTTCAACCCCACCCCTGAAGCAAACAACAGCACTTTGGTGGACGCGCTTAAGGGTTACGTGTTCCCGCGTGGACAGACGCTGGACCCCACCACCATCCGCAATGCAACTGACCAGTTCATGCCTCGCTTTGGCTTTACCTACTCACCTAACACCACAGGCAAGCGCTTTGTGCTGCGAGGGCAGACTGGCATCTTCTACGCCACCACCCCGCTGATTGTGATGTCCGCCCCCACTAACAATTTCCGTTCGCCTGCCGGCGACCTGTCTCTGACGGTTACGCCTCCGGCGAACACAACGCTCTATGACCTCTTCCTGGGCGCGGGTATCGATCTGAACCAGTTTGGGCTGAACAACCTTCCTGTGCTCACCCTTGAGCAACTCGGCCGTCTGCCCACCACTGCCGCAGCACCGAACGTCAACGTAATGGCCAGCGATTTCCGCAACCCGAGGTCGCTGCAGATGGGTCTTGGCATAGAGCAGGAAGTGTGGGGCAACCTGGTATTGGGCGCGCAGTTCACCTACGTGAACACGGTAAACAACCTGCGCAACCACAACTACAATCTGGGTGTACCTTCTGTTCCCGCCACCCGCGCGGACGGACGCCCCGTGTTTACAGGGGTGCAACGGGTGAATCCTGCGTTCAATGAAGTGCTCGTGCGCGCCAGCAGTGCCCGGGCGATGTATCGGGCCATCACCACGAGCGCACAGTATCGAGGGAAGCGCGTGCAATTTGGCGCCTTCTACACCGCCGGAGAGAACTTCTCTGACGACGACACGGAACGCGATGCCTCGGGCTACAACTACGAGAATGCCTATGACTTTCGCCGGGAGTACAACTACTCTCGGTTGGACGTAAGGCATGACTTTACCAGCAACGGCCTGGTGTTTCTGCCTTGGGGCTTTCAGGTGGCGGGTATCCTGCGAGCCCGCACCGGTGTACCAATTAACCCCCGCACGGGCGCCGATACCAATGCGGACCTAAGCAACTTCGCTGACTCGCCTTACCAGGCGGTTGGCCAGCCGTTCCAGCGCAATTCCTTCCGCAACCGAAATTTCCGCAACGTGGACATGCGGGTGTTGAAGGACTTCAAGGTTAGTGAAACGGCGCGATTCCAGTTCTCGGCGGAACTCTTCAATCTGTTCAACTTCGAGAACGTGATCTTTGCAGGAAACACGAATGTCTATGGCCTCGGGATCAATCCGACAACTGGACAAACGGTTGCCCCGGATGCAAACTTCCTGCGATTGCGTAACGACGACGGAAGCTACAACCTGCAAAACCAGCAGTTGGGCACCCCGTTACAGGCGCAGTTTGGGTTGCGGTTCATCTTCTAGCCAGTAGTTTCCCGCGACCTTCGCGGAAGGCTGCTAATGCAACCCAGGCATCTCAACTCATGGGGCGCGTTTCTCGGGGACGCGCCCCATTCTGTAACCGCGCAGCCCGGCGCGACGGCAGATCCGGAGCGTTTCTGCGGCTGCCTGCGATAATGAGAAGTTGGAACCCGCGATTCGCTTTTGCGTTGATGCCGTGTGCCCGGAAACGGGCGCCCGGGCCGGTCGCTTGCATACTCCGCATGGCGTCATCGAGACCCCCGTGTTTATGCCTGTGGGCACACAAGCGACGGTGAAGGGCCTCACGCCACGGCATCTTGCTGAGGAACTCGATGCCCGCATCATTCTCGGCAACACTTACCATCTCTACCTGCGCCCCGGCCACGAACTCATTCGCAATTTCGGCGGGTTGCACGGCTTCATGCACTGGGATCGCGCGATCCTTACGGATTCCGGCGGCTTCCAGGTCTTCAGTCTCGACGGACTGCGCAAGATATCCGACGAGGGAGTCGTGTTCCGTTCGCATCTGAACGGCGATAAGCACCTGTTCACTCCAGAATCCACAGTGGACGTGCAACAGGCGCTGGGCAGCGACATCGCCATGGTGCTTGATGAATGCCCTCCCTATCCCATTGATTGGCGTAAGGCCCAGCGCAGCATGCAGCGCACCGTAGGATGGGCTGAGCGAGCCTTCGCCCACTTCCGTTCTCTGCCTGATGAAACTCGTGTGCCGCAGGCACTTTTCCCTATCGTACAGGGAGGGATGTATGCAGACCTTCGCAGTGAGTGCGCGGCACGCCTGGTAGACCTAGATGCCGAGGGCTATGCGGTGGGCGGCCTCAGCGTGGGAGAACCGCGCGATGTGAGCATGGCTATGGCTGCGCACACGGTACCGCTGCTTCCTCAGGACCGCCCTCGTTACGTGATGGGCGTGGGGATGCCCGAGGAACTTGCACAGTACGTTGCTCACGGCGTGGACATGATGGATTGCGTGATGCCGAGCCGGAATGCGCGCAATGGCTGCCTTTTCACTCGCTCAGGACGTGTGGTGATTAAGCAGGCAAGGTACCGGGAAGACCCGCTCCCCGTGGACGAAACGTGCGGCTGTTACACCTGCCTCAGTTTTTCCAGGGCGTACCTGCGACACTTATTTATGGCCGATGAAATGCTGTTTTGCACCCTCGGCACTATTCACAATCTGCACCATTACCTTGACATCATGCGACGGATTCGGGAGAGTATCCTCGAAGGACGTTTCCCGGAAACCCTTCGCGCGCTCACTTCCCAACTATCTGGAAACGCGGAGTTTAGTAATGTCTAGTACATGGACGATTAGGCGGGGGCAGTTGGCATTTGCGCGCGCGGTACGTGCGCTTCGAAGGCCCGCATAAAGGATCAAACTTTCGATGAACCTACTGGCTTTTTATCTGCAATCGGCTCCCGGAGGAGCAGGTGGGCTGCTGGCCTTCCTCCCGATGGTGCTGATTTTTGCTATCTTTTACTTTTTACTCGTGTTGCCGATGCAACGTCAGCGCAAGCAGCACCAGAAGATGCTGCAGGAGTTGCGGGGCGGGCAGCAAGTGCAGACCTCCGGGGGTATTCTGGGGACGATCGTCTCCTTAGATGAATCCGCCGTGGTGCTGCGTGTCAAACCCGACGGCGTGAAGCTGCAAGTGGCCCGTTCAGCCATCGCAGCATTGCTTTCTGACGAGACAAGAGGATAAGGAAAGGTCACCGAAGGTGCTTGAGCCTATCTGTGCGCGCCGCAACCGCGGATCATGCGACTAGAGGCTGCAAGGAAACCTGACCGGGCATGGCGCTTCAAGTAGAGGACGTCCTTGCTCCTGAGCTAACACTATGAAACGAAGTCTTCAAACCCGGGCGGCAATCATTGTCGCCGTGATCTTGCTTTCGGTCTATGGCATCGTTGGTTTGCCCACCAGCCCTGGCGACATCCTGAAGAATATGCAGGAGAACATCAAGCTGGGCTTGGACCTCAAGGGTGGCAGCCATTTGATCTTGCAGGTGCAGGTGCAGGATGCCATCAAGGGCGAGGCCGACCAGGTGATCCAGCGGCTACGCGATGACCTTGCGAAACAGAACGTGCGCTACACGTCGATCGACCGCAACGATCCTACCTCCATCGCCGAAGCAGATAACCTGCGGATTTCCATCAAGGGCATCGAACTGAATGATGCCGGAAATTTTCGGGACGTGATCGGCCGCAACTATACGCCCTGGAACATTCGCACGGAAAGTTCCACCGACTACACACTAGAACTAAAGGAATCGGAACTCATCGCGCTGAAGAGTGATACGGTTTCGCGCAGTCTCAACACCATTGAACAGCGAGTGAATGGCCTCGGCCTGTCTGAGCCCACAATCCAGTTGCATGGAAGGGCGGATGCGCAGTTTGAAATCCTGGTGCAGCTCCCGGGAGTGGAAGATCCTGCCCGCGTGAAGAAGATCATTGGCACCGCCGCGGTCTTGGAACTCACTGATGTAAAGGATGGCCCGTTTGCGTCTCGGCAGCTCGCACTATCTCAGCACGGCGGGGTCTTGCCATTGGGTACCAAACTGGTTCAGGAACGGCCGCAACCTGGCCAGGCTCGTGACGGCGGATCGTTCTATCTGGTGAGCCGCACGCCCGTCGTCACAGGGCGTGACTTGCGTAACGCCCGCGCCAGCCGCGATGAGTTCAACCGCTGGGAAACGGCGTTCACGTTGACGCAGGAAGCAGCCAGCCGATTTGGACGGTTCACGGAATCCAACGTTGGCAACCGCTTGTCGGTGATCCTGGACAACCAGATTGTTAACGTGGCCACCATCCAGTCGCGGATCGACGATAGTGGCCGAATTACGGGATTGAGTGGCGAACAGGAATCTACTGATCTCGCACTCGTGCTTCGCGCGGGTTCACTGCCTGCGGGTATTCAGTACCTGGAAGAACGCACGGTGGGACCCTCTCTGGGGGCTGATTCCATTCGCAGTGGGTTCGTTGCTACGGTGGTGGGTCTGATCCTGGTGGTGATCATCATGCTGGCTTACTATCGCGGCGCCGGTGTGAATGCTACTGTCGTGTTGGTCTTGAACGCGGTGATGTTGATGGCCTGCCTTGCCTACTTTGGCGCTGTGTTGACGTTGCCTGGCATTGCTGGTGTGATCTTGACAATCGGCATGGCAGTCGACAGCAATGTGCTGATCTTTGAGCGCATCCGCGAAGAACTTCGCGGGGGCAAGGCGGTTTCCGCGGCAATCGATCTTGGCTTCAAGAAGGCGTTCCTTACGATCATCGACACTCACGTTACCACCGTGGTCTCGTGCGCGTTCCTGTTCATGTTCGGAACGGGGCCCGTCCGCGGTTTTGCGGTTACCCTTGTGATCGGCTTGATCGCCAACCTTTTCACCGCGGTGTTCGTTTCGCGGTGGCTGTTTGACTGGGGTCTGTTCCGCCGCCGTGATGCGGCGGCGATTAGCATTTGAACTGCTTCGCGGTTTGAAATCAGACGGAATTTGTATTTTTTTTGGACGTCGTTGGGAACAAATAAGGAGATGCCGGTGTCTGGTTATAAGACGCCACCGGCAAGTTTGCATGGAACTGTTTCGGGATACCAATTTTGATTTCCTGGGGAAGAAGAAAATCTTCATCGTCCTGTCGGTGGTGCTATTGATCGCTGGAATTACCTCGCTGGTAATGAAAGGCGGTCCGCGCTACGGCATCGACTTCCGGGGTGGGGCTCAGGTATATGCGAAGTTCGCTTCCAAACCCCCAGTGAACGAGATTCGCAACAGCATCGGAGCGAAGGTTCCTGGCAACGTCAGCGTCCAGGAACTAACGGGCGACAACGAGGTCATCATCGCAACGGAGCTGCGCGAAGAGGCGGAACTTGAAACCATTCGCCAGACAATCTTCGACACACTGGAAGCGCAATTCGGCGGTGGCGGAGACAAGCCCGACCTGAACACGATTTCCTCCGAACTGCTGGCCGACCGGCTGGCCGTTCCGCTCACCCGGAACGGTGTGAATATCAACGACGAGGAACGGAAGACGCTTGCCCAAGCGATCGTAGTGTTTCGCGACACGAACCGATCTGGCATTCTGTCCAGCGTTGGGGAACTTTCAGCGGTGGTCGGTGTCAATGAAGGTGTACGGAAGACACTCGAAGAAGAGTTCTCGATTGGTACCTTCACCATCCGCCAGGTGGAGGTGGTAGGGCCCAAAGTTGGCGAGGATCTTAGGCGGCAGGCCATCCTGGCGACACTATACGCGCTAGGCGGAATGCTGGTCTACATTGCCTTTCGCTTCGAGTGGATCTATGGAGTGGCGGCAGTCCTGGCAGTCTTTCACGATGTCTTGATCACGCTGGGACTGTTCTCGATTTTTGATAAGGAAATTTCGCTAACGGTGATCGCTGCGTTCCTGACCTTGGTGGGTTATTCGATGAATGACACCATCGTGATTTTCGATCGCATTCGAGAGAACCTGAAAATCACCCGGCGCGAACCATTTCCTGATACTATCAACAAATCCGTCAACCAGACGCTGAGCCGTACGGTGATGACGTCGGGCTTGACCTTCATGACCTGTCTCGCCCTTTTCCTCTTCGGAGGGCCTGTGTTGAATGGCTTTGCCTTCGCGCTGGTGTGCGGGATTGTGGTGGGGACGTATTCATCGATCTTCATCGCCAGTCCAGTGTTGGCGTACTGGCGTCACATGATGGATGCTCGAAAAGGGCCGGCGAAGCCGGCAAGGTCAAGGGCGTAGTTTACAGGGGACTTCCCCTGAAGGCTTAGTCCTGGTGACAAGTGAGCAAAGGTCGGCCGGACAAGCGCAAGGGCCAATAGGTTCAAGGCGCATACCGGCAACAAAGGACCGGGGAGAATAGCATGTTTGAACAAACTTTCGTCGGTGACGGACAAACCAAAAAGCCATTTGCGGTGTTCATCTCCTTCCTGTTTCAGGTGGTGCTGATCATCGTGGCGATTCTAGTTCCGCTGATCTTCACAGACAGCCTGCCGAAGACTCAGCTCACCAGTTTTCTGGTGGCCCCGCCGCCACCGCCCCCTCCGCCTCCTCCGCCGCAGGCTGTACAGCAAGTGAAGCCCGTGAAGGTGATCAAGCGCCAGTTTGATATGGGCGTATTGACCGCGCCTAAGGAGATTCCGAAGCAGGTGGCGATGATCACTGAAGACGAGATGCCGCCTCCTGGCGCCGGTGTTGGCGTGGTGGGAGGTGTCTCGGGCGGAGTTCCCGGTGGCACCATGGGCGGCGTGCTTGGTGGAATTATCGGCGGCGTGCCCAGCGCGGCTCCGCCTCCGCCTCCTCCAGCCGAGAAGCCGAAGCCGGTTACACCGCAACGTATCCGCGTTGGTGGCAATGTGGCCGAAGCCAAGGTGATCAACAGGGTCCAGCCGGTTTACCCGCCGCTTGCCAAGCAGGCTCGCGTTTCCGGTACCGTACGGCTGAACGCGGTGATTTCACGGGAAGGCTCGATACAGGATCTTCAAGTGGTGAGCGGCCACCCGCTGCTCGTCCAGGCTGCGCTGCAGGCGGTTCGCCAGTGGCGCTACTCGCCCACCTTGCTCAACGGTGAGCCGGTGGAAGTGGTTACCGTGATCGATGTGAACTTCACGCTGCGGTAACTCGGCAAGAAACCAACAACCAAATATTACGGATTGACGAATTCAACTCGCGGGAGACTGACGTAAAATGCTTTTGCAAATGCAAGTTTGGGCTTTTTTCCTCATGGCGGAAGGCGGAGCGGTCGCATTCGACCTGCGCTCCATGTGGGAGCAGATGGGCTTCCTGGCCAAAGCCGTCGTGGTGATTTTGTTCATCATGTCCGCCTATTCCATTGGCGTCATGATTGATCGCTGGCTGGCGTACAGTGCAGCGAAGAAGCAGTCACGCGCGTTCGCTCCGGCCGTGGCCGGTGCGTTGCGTGAAGGCAAACTGGATGAAGCGATCAAGATCGCTGACCGCTTCAAGAAGAGCCACCTCGCCAAAGTGGTGGTGGCAGGTCTGCAGGAGTTTCGCGCTCACCAGATGAGCGGCGATCTTTCCGCTAACGACATCGAAGCCTCGAAGCGTGCTTTGGAGCGGGCGGAAGCGATTGTTCACGCGGAATTGAAACGCGGCGTTCCGGCGCTCGCTACGATTGGCTCTTCCGCTCCCTTCGTGGGACTCTTTGGCACGGTTGTGGGTATCATCAACGCGTTTCAGGGCATCTCGACCGAGAAGGCCACCGGTCTCGGGGCTGTGGCTGGCGGTATTTCCGAAGCCCTCGTGGCAACGGCCATCGGTCTGTTCGTCGCCATTCCGGCGGTCTGGATGTACAACCAGTTTGCTTCTAACGTGGAGGCCTTTGACGTGGAAATGGCCAACTCAAGCTCAGAGTTGATCGACTACTTCATTAAGCGCACTCAGAAGACCACCACCGCCAAAGGGTAAGCGTGCCGCATCCCTTCGTGGGTGCCTCGGATATTGCCCGAGTTGATTTCGTCCGCGGGAGAGGCGTATCCCTCTCCCGCGAATTCCCCGAAATTCAATACGGCTCGCGACCCAGGGAATAGAACGCAAGGAGACGACAACGATGGCAAGAAAAAAAGTGGCGATGGGCGCTGTTTCCGATATCAACGTCACACCGATGGTGGACGTGATGCTCGTGCTGCTCATCATCTTCATGGTGATCACACCTATGCTTTCCAAAGGCATCAGCGTGGAAATGGTCAAGACCCGGAACCCCATTACGATGGAGGCTGCCGA
Organism: Bryobacterales bacterium; assembly: GCA_026129915.1. GTDB lineage: Bacteria > Acidobacteriota > Terriglobia > Bryobacterales > Bryobacteraceae > JACTMJ01. The sequence continues at coordinate 7,932 of JAHCHD010000111.1, read as the reverse complement.
CAAGGAAGACGCCATTGTCGTAGCGGTTACTCGCGACGGCAAGACTTTCCTAGGTTCTGAACCAATTCCTGTGGAAGTGCTGCCTTCCAAGGTGAAGGATCTGCTGATGACCCGCGTCGACAAGACCGTGTATGTTAAGTCTGATGCGCGCGCCCGCTACGAAAAGGTAACTGAGGCGGTGGATAGCCTCCGTGGTGCAGGCGTTGATCAGGTTGGTTTGCTCACCGAAAAGATTAAAGATCCCAGGGCAGCGGCACAAGCTGCGGCGCCTATGGGACTATAGCTCCCGGCTTGTCGCTTGCGCGGCATACAGGAACTGACAGCAAGATTTTTTGACTCAGGAGAGTGCCTTATGTCAATGGCAGTAGGTGGTGGCGGCGGAGCGTTAGCTGACATCAACATGACCCCGCTCATCGACGTGCTACTCGTGTTGCTGATTATCTTCATGATTATCACCAACGAGCCGCCGCGAGGATTGGAATCTCTGGTTCCGCAACCTCCTCCCCCGGATGCGCCGCCCCCGGATCCCGCAGACAACCGGACGGTGGTAATTCAGATCGCGGCGGATGGTTCGCTGAAGATCAACGAAGAACCCACGACGTCGGTCAATATGGGCCCGCGACTTGAAGAGATCTTCAAGACCCGCGCGGAACGCGTGGTATTTGTAAAGGGCGATCCCAGCTTGGAGTACCGATATGTTGCCGAGGCGATCGATATCGCCAAAGGCGCCGGTATTGACAAAGTGGGCTTGATGACTCCAGGGGTGGAATCGGGCGAATAGCCCTCCACCCCTTTTCTTTTTTGCAGACAGGAGAGGATTGGGATGAAGCGAAAAATCGCACTCATATTGCTGACCGCATTCCTGCTCGGCATCTCGCTGGCCAGTGCCGGATGTCAGAAGCTGAAGGCGCGTGACGAACTGAATAAGGGCGTACAGGCCTACAAAGGCGCGAAGTATGCGGACGCTGTCGAACACTTTAAGGCGGCCGTGGAACTCGATCCTGAGTTCCCCACTGCACGTTTGTACCTGGCGATGTCGTACTTCAGCCAGTACATTCCAGGCGCCACGTCGGAAGACAACGTAAAAATGGCTCGCAGCGCCGAGGCCGAGTTTATGACCGTTCTGAACGCCAACCCTGCCGATGAGGTGGCGGTGGAGTCATTGGCCAGTCTCTACTATAACGAGGCACAAGGGGAAGCAAGTCTCGACGACAAGATAACCAAGCTGGCGAAAGCAACTGAGTGGTACGACAAGCTCATCGCGCTTAATCCGAACAAGAAGGAAGCCTATTACACACTCGGTGTAATCGCGTGGGCGAAGACCTATCCCCGTCGCATGACCGCTCGCTCTGAGTTGGGAATGAAGCCCGATGCGCCTGGCCCCATAAAGGACAAGAAGAAGCTGGCCGAGCTGCGGGAAAGGAACATGGATGCTGTCGAAAAGGGAATTGGCTATCTCCAGAAAGCCATTGACCTCGACAACGAGTACGACGATGCGATGGCTTACATCAACTTGCTCTACCGCGAACGCGCCGACCTCCAGGAAGACGCCGCGGAGTATGACAAGGACATCGACCTGGCGGAAAACTGGGTGGAGCGATCGCTGAACATCAAGAAGATCCGTGCTGCCCGGGAGGCCGAAAAGGGCGCCTCGGGCATCGTGAACGCGCCTACAGAATAGCCTTTGCACGTATCGCGGGAGCTTAGGCGTTTTGGAGTACACTGAGAGTGGGGCGGAACCTTCCGCCCCACTTCTGTTTTTGAATGCGCGGGATTGCCTGTGGGTCGGGACCAAGCTACGATCGTCGACGTGCCCTTCGCTGACATGAGCAGCGAGCAACTTCGCGCGCTCCACCCCATTGCACAATCTGAGTATCAAGCACTCGAAGATCTCATCCGTGCAAGCCGCCCCTGGGAGGATTTTGAAATCCTCCGTAAGACCTTTGACTTCGCCAATTACTACCACTACAAGCAGAAGCGTCACACTGGCGAACCGTACATTCTCCACCCTCTGGATGTAGCAAAGATCCTTTTCGAGATGCAGATGGACCTGATGTCTATCCAGAGCGGAATGCTACATGACGTTCTTGAAGATACAGAGGCAGACCTTCCGGAAGTAATCCAGTATTTTGGTGAGCACATTGGCCGGGTTGTTGACGGTGTCACCAAGATTGGTAAGCTCGACTTCGGCAGCAAAGAAGAACGCCAGGCCGAAAGCATGCGCAAGATGCTGCTGGCAATGGTGAACGACATCCGCGTCATCATCGTGAAGCTAGCGGACCGTCTGCACAACATGCGCACCCTGGCGGCCCTTTCGCGGGACAAACAGGAGCGCATCGCCAGTGAAACGGTGGAGATCTACGCGCCAATCGCCAATCGTCTTGGGATGGGCAAAGTGCGTGGCGAATTGGAAGATATCGCCCTCAGCTTCCTTGAGCCGGATAGCTACGCCGAGGTTGCCGAACTCATTGAGATGAGACGGCAAGCCAACGAAGAATCACTAGTGGAGATTCAGAAAGAGATCGAAAGTAATCTAGAGAGCGAGCAAATTCCCGCCCGCGTGGTTGGGCGCATCAAGCGACCCTTCTCTGTTTATCAGAAGCTGAAACGGCAGAAGATCTCCGTGGAAGAGGTTTACGACCTGTTGGCGCTCCGCATCATTACTGACTCGGTGAAGAACTGCTACGCCGCCCTCGGCATCATTCACAATATGTGGCGGCCAATTCCCGGCCGCATCAAGGATTTCATCGCAATTCCCCGGCCCAATCTTTATCAGAGCCTTCATACTTCGGTTATAGGGCCGCGCGGCCAAGCCTTTGAAGTCCAGATCCGCACGGAGGAAATGCACCGTCTCGCTGAGGAGGGCATCGCGGCGCATTGGAAGTACAAAGAGGGTAAGCTGGGCGCCGGTCTTGATGACGCACGGATCGCCTGGCTGCGCCAACTCGTGGAATGGCAGCGGGAGATGCGGGATCCCGGCGAATTCCTCGCCACCCTCAAGGTGGACCTATACCCCGAGGCCGTCTACTCGTTTACGCCGAAGGGCCGCGTGGTTGCGCTTCCCAGAGGGGCCACTCCGGTCGATTTCGCCTATGCGATCCACACGGAAGTGGGTCACCGCTGTGTTGGCGCGAAGGTGAACGGTCGCATTGTGCCACTGCGATATACGCTGAAGAACGGCGAAGTGGTTGAGATCCTCACGCAGCCCGGCCATCAGCCCAGCAAGGACTGGCTGGGGATAGTGCAAACTGCCCGGGCCAGGAACAAGATTAAGGCGGTCATCAACGCCAACGAGCGTGTCAAGGCAATCGAGATTGGCCAGAAGACTCTCGAGAAAGAAGCCCGCCGGCTTAGCATCGCATTGAACAGGTTCTCGAAAGCGGACCTGATGGCGGCTGCCTCTGATTACGGGTACAGCAAGCACGAGGATCTGCTCGCCGGACTAGGATACGGCCGTCTCTCCCCCCGAAAGCTACTCGAGAAGCTCTCCGGCAACGCGCTGCCGGATGCGCCGCCGGAACCGCGCGAGAAATTGGACTTGCCGGAGTATCCGCAGCCCAACCGGGATGTGCCCAAGGGCGACCTCACCATTAAGGTGCGCGGCATTGACGACATCCTGGTGTACCGCGCCGGCTGCTGCAATCCAATTCCTGGCGAACCGATCGTCGGCTACATCACTCGCGGAAAAGGGGTGGCCGTCCACTCAGTGAACTGCCGCAACGTGCAGAGCCTGCTCTACGAAGTGGAGCGCAAGATTGACGTCGAGTGGGACGGTGCAGCGAGGTCCTTCCCGGTCCGACTCTGCATATTCACCGATGACCGTCCCGGCATCCTGAATAAACTCACTTCTATCTTGAGCGAAGAGGAGAGCAATATCCGCAGCCTGGAAGCCCGCGCTGACAGCAGCCGGGATATCGACGGCGCTTTGGTTGAAATGACCGTAGATATCCGCGACAAGAAGCAGCTTGAGCGGATCACCATGGGCATCCGCCGCATCTCCGGAGTGCGCGATATTGAACGAATCTATGAGCGAAATTAAGTACCCATCCATCGAAACACTGCCGGCCGAAGCACTTGAACCCGAGCACTTTGCTGTCTCCAAGAGCACCGGCATCAAGATTGATTGGGCCGATGGGGCGCACAGCGACTTTCCGCTGGATTTACTTCGCGAACGCTGCCCCTGCGCGCAGTGCACCGGAGCGCACGGTACCCCACCGCAAGCACCCGATTTCTCAAACCCTCTGCAGATGTATCGCGAACGGCTGAAGATCGTGAACGTCGAACCAGTGGGCCACTACGCCATCGGCATTCATTGGAATGATGGCCACAAGACCGGGATCTATTCCTACCGGCTGTTGCGATCCCTGCACGAGGAACTTTCCGCGAAGGCAACAGGCACTGGGCATCTGTCCGCGTAACCAAACGGGATCGGCCGCGACAGGCTCCACTACGCCTGCCCCGCGCGAAGGGGAGAAACCCGCGTTCGTGCGTCACGGCAGACCCGAAACGGCGTCAATCATTTTGATTCATGAGGCCATTACAAACCGATCAGCGACGAGCGCAGGTGTTCGAGCGCTCAGTTTCCCCCCCACTCGGGGATGACGCCGGGTTCGACTATTCACATCGACTTGGAAACCGACCAGTAGTCGTCAATCCTCACGAAACAAGATTCTTCGACGCCGCAATGGACCGATTCGCGTTCGCGCCAGAACTCGTTCCGTGCCTTCACCGCCGCAATTCCACCCTGAACCAGTAGCAGCGACAACAAGAATAGCTGCACCCCATGGTGAGCGGTGTGCGTCCCCGAAGTTGCCGAGTTTGTGATTGTGGATGTTGCTGCGCACTGGCATGAAGGTCCTATTGGGAGGCCGCGGCGTCAGTTCACCTCCAACTGCTCCCGGTTGGGGAGCGGGGGGAACTTGGCGTGGGGTTCGGCTTGATACCAGTAGACGACTGAGGCGATGTCGTCCTGGAGGGGAAGATACTCGCCCTGGGAGTTGGCCTTCCAGCCGAGGGCCTGGATGGTGACCTTCAGATCCTGCTTGAAGCGGATGGGGTCAACGATGTGCCAGCGGTACAGGCCGAAACGTTGCTGGGAGGCGTAGACGCCATCAGGCTTGATGACCTGGTGGAGCCCGGCATAAGCGGTGGAGAATTCTTGGTACTGGCGGGTGACGCGATTCTCGAAGTTGTACGAGCCGCAGAAATAGTCTTCCGTGCCAGTGCCAGTGATAGTGGGGAATTGCGTGTCGCCATCCATGAAGAACTTGATTTCGCCCTCGCCCCACCAGCCGCGGTTGTTTACCCCCCAGGCCATGTATGTGCCCACATACTGGCCGGCTCCCTTAATGCCATCTACCAGGGTGTAGACCTGCTTGAAGGGGAGCGGATTCACGCGGCGGAACTGTGCGTGGAAGTACGCGGCGTCAGCGGGAACCTGAGTGAGGGTGTAGTCGATCTGGTAGTAGAGCGTCATGTCCTTGTCGTCGATGTTCTCCATGGTGATGCGGGCCTTCTTACGGAAGGGCATAAGCCAGTAGGAGTTGAAAGCGCTGCCAGGATTGACGGTGATGGCGAGCGAGTTGAGGTGGGCATACTGGCCCCAGCCCATCCCGAAGAAGTCGCCCACGGGCACCTCAACGGAGGGCTCGGTTTCCTCGTCCCAGTAGATGCGAAGGATGGAGCAGCGCCAGTTGCCGGTGGGGGTCATCCAGATGTGCTGGATGGCGCCGGGGCCATCTATGCTGGCAAGGGTGAAGCTTTCGCCACCCTTGATGCGGACGCTGGGGCTGACCTTCCATCCCTGGCCAAGGTTGCGCGCGGCATTCTGGCCGGTACCCTCGGTGGCCATGCCGCCGCGGCCCTTCTCGCCGGTGAAGTTCTCCGGGCTGATGGAACGAGTTTCGGCATTGGAGAGGCGGTACAGGTTGTGCAGACCGGTCTCTAGCCCATCGAAGGGTTGGGCCTGTGCATGAAGCAGCGGCGCTTCTAAAGTGATAGCGAGCAGGGTGACGGTCAGAAGGAGAGTGCGGATCAGCATGGATATGCTCCTTTACGTGGTGGATAGCGGTGATTGTATCAAGGCTGGCCGGGAATTCCCGAGTGCTGCTGTCTGAGTCTGGCCTGAATAGCGGTCAGGTGGTGGATTCGTTGGCGGTCTCGTCTCTTTCCCGAAGGATCCACTGCTCGATGCGGAGGAAGGCGTCCACTACGACGGGGTCAAAGTGGGTGCCGCGGCCCTGGCGCAGGATATCGATTGCTTCCTGATGAGAGATGGCCTTCTTATATACGCGGTCGCTGACGAGGGCGTCGTAGACGTCGACAACGGCGACGATGCGGCCTTCGATGGAAATCGCCTCGCCGGCAAGCCCTTGCGGGTAGCCGGTGCCATCCCAGCGCTCGTGATGGTGGCTGATGATGTTGTTGGCAACGTCGAAGACCTGGCTGTCGAGCATCAGGGCTTGTGCGCGGGACCTCATTAGGGCATCGCGCCCATAATCGACGTGCTGTTTGACGATGGCGAACTCCTCCGCGGTAAGGGGTCCAGGCTTGCGAAGGATAGCGTCCGGCACACCCACCTTTCCGATGTCGTGGAGGGGCGCGAGCTCCGAGATGAGTGCAATGCGGTGGTTGGGAAAAGTGGATTGGTGCTTGGGATGTGAGGAGAGGGCAACGGACAGGAGCCAGGTGTAGCGCTTCATGCGGGAGAGGTGTTCGCCGGTCTCCAGGTCGCGGATGGCAGCAAGGCTGGTAAGCATGCTGATCATGAACTGGCGCGCCGCTTCGGCCTGGGCCTCACTGCTGTCAGCCCGGGTGCGCTGGAGAGACAGGCTCACGAGGCCGAGAACTGTAAGATTGATGGCGCCAAGCAGGATTGCGGGAATCGGCGAAACAAAGACGGCAGTGGACTCCATGAGTTGCCGGGCAGCGCACCAGACAGTGACGCAAAGCGCAAGCACCATTACAGCTCCGATGCCCTTTGGAAAGCGGATGATGAGCCAAGTGGAAAGCACTCCAAGGACGATGAGGAGCAGGATTTCACCCAGGCGGGCGTTTGGTGTGTGGCGGAAGGCGCTTCCGGTGAGGAGGTTTTCGATGGCAGTGGCATGGACGGCGGTGCCGAAGTACTCGGACGCAACAGGGGTTGTCGTGGTGTCTTGCAGTCCGGCGGCGAAACCTCCAATGAGGACGATCTTTCCGTTCACCTCATTGATCGAGTCGGCAAGGGAGGCGGCGGACAGGCGCGGGGCGAGAAGGCTGGGGCTGGGAAAGCGCAAGAGCAGGGCGCCTTGCGGACTCAGGGGCACCGCGAGCTCGCCGAGCCGAAGCCATTCCGAGCGATCGGGCTCCTGGCGATGCTGCACCGTGCGCAGCTGTCTGTGCGCCATGACGGCGGCAAGGGCGAGGCTGGGATAGGTCTTGCCCTGATAGCCGATGAGAAGGGGAATGCGTCTGAGAACGCCGTCGGCATCAGGCGAGGCGTTGAGAAAGCCGCTGCCAGCGGCAACTCCGGAAAGCTCCACCAGGCTGCAGGTGACAGCATCGGCGTCCGGGTAGGCGGGGGGGGCCTCGCCATACAGAAAGGCAGCAGCCAGGGAGACGGGCTTTAACTGGCAGCGGGGGGAGCCAAGTCCGTCGCCAAACCGAAAGTAGTGGCCTAACACCACGCGTGACTTTTCGAGGGACTGGGCGAGCAACTCGTCTCCACTGGACGCCATTGAGCTTACGGGCGGTGTGGCGCTTGATAGGGGTGCGGGGGGAGAAGAACTGCTTTGTGCTGGCTGGATTGCGAGACGCTGTTCGGGTTCGGCGAACACCACGTCGAGGGCAATCACAGACGCGCCGGCGCTGGAGAGCTGGCTGACGAGATCCGCCAGGACGGCGCGCGGCCAGGGCCACTGCCCGAAACGGCGGAGGCTGGCTTCGTCTATC
>JAHCHD010000110.1 GCA_026129915.1 Bryobacterales bacterium | reverse complement strand
CGCTCTTAATCAGAAGCCAGTTCTCCACTGTGATCTGCGCACCGGTATACTCCTCCCGTCATGGCATTAGCACTCAGGTCTCCATTGGCCCAGGTGAGGGAGTCAAGCATGACTCCAGCATTCACTGTGACGAGCTTGTCAGTCTGCCCAAACATTCACTGACGAATTATCTGGGATCTCTAAGCGCTTTGAAGATGCGGGAGTTGGATCGAGCACTCTTCGTGGCATTGGACCTGGACGCTCGTTGAGACGCCTGATACGGATTGGTTGCAGATCATGAGCAAGAAATACAAAGGAAATCCATGTGTTTACTGCTGCCTTCAGCAAGCAACAACAGCAGACCACGTGTTTCCCCGTAGTTTTTTCACCCGGACGTGCCGCAAGGACCTCCCTAAAGTGCCTTCGTGCCAGAGTTGCAACTGCGCCAAGTCAGATCTCGAGCACTATCTCGCAACTGCACTCTTGTTCGGCGGGAGGCATCGCGACGCTCGCGAGATGCTCGAGTCGGTCGCACGCAGACGACTAGGGAGGAATCGTCCGTTGTCCGAACGTATTGCTGGTTCGATGAAGTCGATCTGGCTCCGGGAGGGAGACTCCCTGATTTTGCCTGCCGCCACATTCGAGTTCGATTCCAACAAGCTAAAGAGTTGGCTGGGATTCGTGGGTCGCGGCCTAACCGCCTACCATTGGGGCGTGAAGCTCACCGAAAGTGATTCAGTTGTACCGGAACTCTTTAGTAACACACACGGTAACTGGCTCGCAAAGTGTTTCGGACAGATGAATGCCAAGTCGCGGATTGAATGTGATCTCGGAAACGGAACGATTAACTATCAAGGTCTGCAAGCATCCGACCCTCCCTCGATGACAATCTGGATGATTCGTATGTTCGGAGGACTCACCTTGGTGGGTGACGAAAGCACGACCAAACCCAACTGGAGCACATGCAGTGCTTGGTGGATCTTCACTGGTCCTCCAGAAGTCCGTGCGATTCTCGCGTCGATCGATGCTCATGTCTAGCCAGACTTATCCTGCTCTTCCACCACTGCCAGGACCTTCCGCAGGTGCCAGTGTGCTCGTTGGGTATCTGAGATGGCAGTTGCCATTTCCGGTCGGCACTTCCCACGCGACGAGGATGGGCAATGTGAAGCAATGATGCAAAGATCTTCAGAAGCACACCGAAGAAAGATGGAACAGGCAACTCTGTGAAACCGCCCGCCCGGTCGCCATAGAAGCTGGAAACGGCTTCTTTGGCTACGAGCACCAAAGCGGCTGCAATGGAGGCAGATCCGCTGCCAAGCGGGCATCATCGAGCAAACGCTGAGCGTCCTGCGTCTCTTTCGAGAATTGGCTGACCATTACATCGACCGTCAACGAGCGATCCCGGAGCTTCCTGCTTCGGACTGTTTGCGTCTGCCGCATCGGATCTTCGCTGGGATTGCCATGAGCTGGAGGACTTTCGCGATCGACACTCCACCCGCAGAATTGCCTGCCTCCATGGGCGTCCGCAGCCTCCCTCATCCAGCTGCCGGGGTGATGACGTCCATGCCCATATACGTCCGCAGCGCCTCCGGCACCACGATGCTGCCGTCTTCCTGCTGGTAGTTCTCGAGCACCGCCACCAGAGTGCGGCCGACGGCCAGGCCGCTGCCGTTCAGGGTGTGCGCGAACTCGCTCTTGCCGCCCGCGGTCTTTACCCGGATGCCGGCCCGGCGAGCCTGGAAGTCCTCGAAATTGCTGCAGGAGGAAATCTCCTTGTACTCGCCCAAACCGGGCAGCCAGACCTCCAGGTCATACGTCTTGGCCGAGGAAAAGCCCATGTCGCCCGTACACAGCAGCATGCGACGGTAGGGCAAGCCGAGCGCTTCCAGAATCGCCTCCGCGTCCGCGGTGAGCGCTTCCAGTTCGTCGTAGCTCTGCTCCGGAGTAGTGAACTTCACCAGTTCCACCTTTTGAAACTGGTGCTGCCGGATGATGCCGCGTACGTCACGCCCGTAGGATCCCGCCTCACTGCGGAAGCAGGCCGTGAAGGCGCAGTAGCGCACCGGAAGATCCTGCGCCTGCAGCGTCTCGTCGCGGAAGAGGTTGGTGACGGGCACCTCGGCAGTGGGGATCAGCCATAAATCGCTACCCTCCACCTTGAACAGGTCCTCCGCAAATTTCGGTAATTGCCCCGTCCCAAAGAGGCTGGCGGAGTTCACCAGGAATGGCGGAAGCACCTCTGTATATCCGTGCCGCGCGGTATGCGTATCGAGCATGAAGTTGATGAGCGAGCGTTCCAGCCGCGCCAGAGCCCCCTTGTAGACCACAAAGCGAGCGCCGGTAATCTTCGCGGCGCGCTCAAAGTCCAGCAAACCCAAACCCGATCCCAAATCCCAGTGCGCCTTAGGAGCAAATGGAAACGGCCGGGGTTCGCCCCAGCGCTTGATCTCGGCATTCTGCTCACTGCCAGCGCCCGCGGGTACCGAGGCATGAGGCAGATTCGGGACGCCGGTCATCAGGTCACGAAACTCATCGTCGGCCTGCTGCGCGCCCGCTTCCAACTCGCTGATGCGCTCACCGATGGCTCGCACCCGCGCCTGTGCCTCCGTCGTGTCCTGACCCTGTTGGCGCAGGGCTCCGATTTCCTTACTGCGGGCGTTGCGCTCCCCGCGCAGGGCTTCGATTTCGCTCAGCGCCTCCCTCCTCCGGACATCCAGCGCCAGAAAGGCATCAGTATCCAAAGAAAAGCCACGTTGTCCCAAGCGTTCGGCCACCTCAGTGAGGTTCCTACGAAAGAAATTCAGGTCCAGCACAGCTATTAGAGTAGCTTGTTTGAGAGGTTAAATCCCTCAATCGGCGTGGCTATGATACGTTAGGCTGCATTCAGTTGGAGTCTGTATTTCGGCAGAGCAAGGAGGAAGTGATTTGACCATCAACCGCCGCCAGTTTATGGCCTCATTGGGAGGCGCCGCTCTGGGAACTGCTGTTGTGGGTTCCCTGAGTTGCGGCAAGCCCGCCACTTCCGCCACGCGGCCCAATATCGTCGTAATGCTGGCGGACGATATGGGCTTTTCCGATATCGGCTGCTATGGAGGCGAGATCAAGACTCCCCATCTCGACCGGCTCGCCGGCAATGGACTGCGCTTCACCCAGTTTTACAACACCGCGCGATGCTGCCCGACACGCGCGTCGCTGCTCACTGGACTCTATCCGCATCAGTCCGGCGTGGGACACATGGTGGACTCGGCCAAACCCTTCCCAGGCTACACGGGCAATATGGGCGCCAACTGTGTGACCATCGCCGAAGCGCTCCGCCCTGCCGGGTACCGCACCTGGATGTCAGGCAAGTGGCACGTGACGCCGGTAACGGATTCCAAGGACAATTGGCCTCTCCAGCGCGGCTTCGAGCAGTTCTATGGCACCATCCATGGGGCAGGCAGTTTCTTCGACCCAGTGACGCTCACCCGCGACAACGAACCCGAGCAACCCGAATCCGGTCACTACTACACCCACGCCATCGCCCGCGAAGCCAGCCGCATGATTGAGGGCCACGACGGCAACGATCCATTCTTCCTCTACGTTGCTTTCACCGCTCCCCATTGGCCTTTGCACGCGCTGGAAGAGGATATCGCGAAGTACCGCGGGCGCTATAGCGGGGGCTGGGATGTGCTTCGCGCTGAACGACACAAGCGCCTCATCGACATGGGACTGGTGGATGCCAGTTGGCCCATCACAGAGCGCGACAAGGCGACCCCCGCCTGGGAAGACGCGCCGGATAAGGAATGGCAACAAAGACGCATGGAGGTTTACGCCGCGCAGGTGGATTCCATGGACCAGGCAATTGGTCGTATCGTAGACACCCTCAGCGCCAAGGGTTTCCTCGACAACACCCTCATCCTCTTCCTGGCGGATAACGGAGGATGCGCCGAGGAACTGCGCCCGATGGAGAACCCGCAGCGCAGCCTCCACGTACCGCATACGGCTCCGGATGGCTCACCTCTGCAATTTGGCAACGAACCCTCCACCATGCCTGGCCCCGCTAACACCTACCAGAGCTACGGAGTCCCTTGGGCAAATGCCAGTAACACTCCGTTCCGGCTCTACAAGCACTGGGTACACGAAGGCGGCATTGCCACGCCGCTCATTGCTCACTGGCCCCGTGGAATTGCCGCGCGGAACGGGATCCGCAAAGCACCTGGGCACCTCATCGACATCATGGCCACCTGCGTGGATCTCGCGGGGGCGCAGTATCCGGAACAGCATGCAGGCAAGCAGATCATCCCCATGGAAGGCGTGTCGTTGGCTCCTCTTTTTTCGGATGAGACGCTCTCGCGCAGCCAGCCCCTGTTCTGGGAGCATGAAGGCAATCGGGCAGTTCGCGACGGCAAGTGGAAGCTGGTCTCCCGGTTCAACAACGACAATCGCTGGGAGCTTTACGACCTGGAGAGCGACCGTACCGAAACCCGCGACCTTACGGAAACCCATCCCGAGGAAGCAGCACGGCTACGCGCCAGCTACGAAGCCTACGCGGCACGTACCATGGTCGCTGACTGGGAGGCAGTCCGTTCCGCCCCAAGGCTCCCGATTCCCGGCAGCCAGTACCCGATTGACCGGCAGTAGCACCAAGCGGCGATCACCTACTGCGCGCCGCCAACCGGCTTCGTATTCGATCCAAGCACGGGGAACCGACGGGTGATCTCGGCGAAAGCGTCGTCTCCGTCCAGCACGCGCGGGTCTCGCGTGTCACGCAGGTATGTCATCAAACGCTGCGACAGAGTCTGCCTGGTGGAGTCGTAGGCCACATCACTCGCCAGATTCTTCATCTGGAACGGGTCATCACTGATCTTGTACAATTCCTCCGCCGGGCGCTTGCCAAACGCTGCCTCAAAGCGCATGGGGTCTTGCTCACGCCCCTCGAAAATGGCTGATTTTGAACGCCCGCCGTCGGTGTCACCATAGCCTTTCACAGGGTCGTCGTCCGGCCAACTAATGCCAGGGTGGTCCCCCACCGGATTGCGGTCTGGCGTGAAATTGCGGATGTAGAGATACTCGGCTGTTCGGATCGCTCGCGATGGGTAACCTGCGCCCTCGGGCCTGCTTCCAGGCAGGTGCCGTTCGATCCCAAAAACCACTGCATCCCGCAGAGGGTCCACCTGGCCGGAGGCACGGGTATCCAGGTGGTACATCAAGCTCGTGCCTGTCATCTCGCCGGGAACCCGCAGCCCGGTTGCTTCCAGAATTGTAGGAGCAAGATCGCAGTGACCCACCAGGTCGTCTACCGTTCTCCCACCGGTGGTGCGCCTTCCCCAGCGAACGGCTAGCGGGATCCGCGTACCGTAATCGTAGAGGTTGCCTTTCGCCCGCGGGAACGCCATGCCGTTATCGCTGGTGACAAAAATGACGGTATCGTTCAGCAAGCGCCGTTCTTCCAGTGCAGCCAGCATGCGGCCAAGCTGCTGGTCGAACCACTCGATTTCAAACGCATAGTCGGCCAGATCTCCACGTGTCTCCGGCGTGTCGGGCAGAAAAGCGGGCACTACCATGTCCGCCAGCTTCTTCCCGTTCTTGACGCCAATGCCCGGATTGAAAGCCCGGTGCGGCTCAATCACTCCAGCCCAGAAGCAGAAGGGAGAATCATCCGTGTTTGCATCCAGAAAGGCCTCGAAGTTGGCCGCGTAGTCGATATCGCTAACCTCGCTGCCAGGAGGCGACAGTGTCCGTTCGTTATGGGCTTGGCCCGCCGGGGATACGGTTCGCCCGGACACCTCCCAGTTCCCGGGACCCCAGCCTTTTCCTGTATAGCCCACCTTGTAGCCTGTCTGCGCCAGCATGTCGGTGTATAGCGGAATCTCCTGTGTGGGCCACACCGTGTGATTCATTGCCGCTTCCCGAAGCCGGTAAAACTGCTGACCACTCAAAATGGACCCTCGCGCCGGGCAGCACGAAGGAGCGGAAACAAAGGCATTGCGGAAAAGTACGCCTTCCCGCGCCACTCGGTCGAACGCAGGAGTGGATACCATTGCTGAGCCATACGCGCCGGCATGCGGATACGACTGGTCGTCAGTCACCACCATCAGAATGTTGGGCCGTTCTCCGCGTGACAGGCAGGACGACAGCCCAAGCGCGGCCACACCCGCTGCGGCTCCAAGGGATTGCTGCAAAAACTGACGCCGGTTCATCAGCGCCATCGTAACACCTGAAGTGCGGCCTTCGTAACATCCAGAGTGGAGAGGGTTCGAGGTCTCCGTTGAACGGCGTTTGCAATGCTTTGGTTCCGCCATCCACCGAAGCCGTTGCGGGAGGGAGCAATGCCCCGACGTGTCAAGGCTGGCGCCTCCTGACAGTAGCCGTGCCACCGGTCAACTGAACTCGGCCTGGCACCAGACGGTGCACCTTCCACCGAATTGCCATTGCCCGCGGTGAAAGCGGCGCCAACTGCAGCGTTCCTTCCCCGTGGCTCCCGTTGCTCCACTGGAAAATGCCATTGAAGCCGTTCGCTGGGGACCCGAACCGGAACTCGAGCGCGGACTGGAAACCAGCACCCGCGAGGCTCGCGGCGGCAGGATGTGAATTTCTTAATGTGTAGCGGCTGGTCAAACGCCCGGCTATCCCTTCCGGTTTCTCGTCGATCATGATTTCCATGTACTGCAGTGGAAAGAGATCCTCGGTATTGGTTCGCTTATCTGGCAGGATCCATCGCCCCGTCAGTGCCCCACCACGCATGGATGCAAGACGCCATTCCCGGCAGGGTACCTGCCCCGCAGTCGCCTCTTCCAGGCGGAGCCGCCCAGCGGTCGCATCCTCCTTGCTCAAGAACCCTAGCGGTCCATTGGAATCAGTTGGATGGAAGAGCAGCAACCGTGCCTCGGGCGACGCCCCGTCCGGGCGGACGGAGTCTGGAGATACAAACATGACGATCGATTCTTGCGCTCGTGCAGGCTCCTCGTCCCAGGACTGCCATTGGAGGCGGGCTTCCCTGCCCTGAACCTTGAAGATCCCGTTCGAGACGACGCCGGTCCGGGGAATCATGCAGCCCGCGAGCCACTCTCCTTGCCAACCTTGTTGCCAGGTGTCATGGCTGAGCTCGTGCCGGCTTGCCAGCGGCGCCGCGTGGGAAAGTGCTGGGAGACTTTGCGCGGCAGTTCCAGGTGATTCGCTATCCCTTTCACCCAACTCCTCTCGTCGAGGGGCGCCAGGGGCGGCCAGACCTGAACTCGCATCACTGTCCAACGCCTCGCGATCTCGGCTGGACGCGTGAGTGAATGTACCCGCGGACACAGACATCCCTGTTCCAGTCGAAGTGCTGTGCCGCTTCGCCGTGCTGCTCGCCCCAGGCGACGTTCGCGTGGGACTATGCTCGCTCTGGGCCGCTTTGCTCTCTGGGAGTTGTGTCGCACGTCCCATAGGCCGAGAAACCGTGCCCGCCGCATTTGCCCTCTCCACGGCGTGATCGACCGCGCTTGCGAAAGCCTGCCACTCGGCAGTGCTATTCGCGCGCCCACCCCACAAGTCGCTTCGCTTGCCCGCACCCGCCGTCTCCCACATCACCACCAAGGCGCCGAGTGCCACCGCAAGCGCCAGATATCGCACACGAAAAACGGCCGCCACTGGCAACAGGCTCACCCAGCGACGCGCCCAGTCACTCCCGCTTGCCATCGTCACCGTCCAAGCCGTTCTTGACCCGGAATACGCAGGCGCCGCGGATTGCTCATCTCCAGCAAAGTCACGGTCGCGCCGAGCTTCGTCGTACTGTTTGCGCCGCTCGGGATGGCTCAGCACAGCATACGCATCTTGGACGCGGAGGAATTCCTCGGTGCGCGCGTGGTCGTCGAGTGGAGTGCCACCCCTTTGTGACGCATCCGGATGGTAGCGCGCCGCAAGACGACGCCACGCGTGCCTCACCGCGGCAACATCAGCCTCTGGCGACAACCCCAACAGCGCATACAGATCCTCATCCGCAGATGCAGGAGAAGCTTCGCACGCAGCCTTCGGGGGTTCCATCATCGTCGCCAGCGCAGGCAGCGTAAATTCATACCCCGCTCGCGCTAAGCGAACCATCGGCTGAAGGATCCCAGTGCTTTAGAGAGAGACAGTGCTCTAGGTAGACAGAGCTTCACTCGAACTGAGTCTTGGGGAAACGCAGGTTGGACGGAGAGTCCGCAGTGAGGATTTCGGCAGAAACCGAACAGTCCCTATACGGAACCGAGAGAATCCATCTGTCCAAGCAGATGTTCGATGCGGTTCTTCACCTTCTCGCGGTCATCGCGCAATGAGGCCAGTTCCTGCCGCAGCTCCTCGGCGGATTCCCTTGCAAGCGCCAGTTCTGCTTCCAACGTGTCTTTCTCGGCGAGCAGCTTGGCCTTCTCCGCGGCAATCGCCTGCTTTTCGGCGCGCAAACTGCCTACGAGCTCCACCGCACGCAAAATGCGTTCTTCCAAGTGCAGCAGCGCGTCAGTCTCCTGCGCGGAGATGGTTAGTTGATTCGGGTCCATGGAGGGAGCTCCTCGAAAGGCAGGATCACCCGGCGTCACCGGGTGATCCTCGGTTTACATCGAACGAGTGCGGTTAGGCAGTCTTGCTGCCAGAGGCAAGCGCGGTCTTGGCGGTGGCCACCAAGGAGCCAAAGGCCTCATCGTCCGCAATCGCCAGTTCAGACAAGATCTTGCGGTTGAGGTCCACGCCCGCCGCCTTCAGTCCGCCCATGAACTTGCTGTAGGAGATGTCATGGTTGCGGCAGGCCGCGTTGATTCGGGTAATCCACAGCGCCCGGAAATCCCGTTTCTTGATGCGTCGGCCCGTGTAGGCATACTTCAGCGCTTTTTCCAGCGCCTCTTGTGCTGCCCGGTAGAGCTTGCTCTTGGCTAAAAAGAAACCTTCGGTCTGCTTAAGGACCCGTTTCCGTGCTGCGGCGCGTTTCGGTCCGCGTTTTACTCTGGGCACGTTTTCCTCCTTCAGGATGCCCTGCGCCTATCCAGGCGCCAGGGGTAGTAGGCCCGCCAGGCAGTGCCAGAACGCACTGGCCAGGCCAGAGATGCATTTCGCAGGCCGTCGGCCTAAGCGTAGGGGATCATGCGGGAGATGATCTTTGTATCCGGATCTGAGGCAAGGACAGCATGCCGCAAGCGCCGCTTGCGTGTCGTCGACTTCGACGTCAGAATATGACGCTTCATCGAGTTATTGCGTATCACCTTGCCCGTGCCGGTCTTCTTGAAGCGCTTCTGGGCGCCCTTGTGTGTCTTTAATTTCGGCATGGGGGTCTCGCTACAGGAGATTCTGCTCGCCTTCCCCCAGTGAGGGGAGACAACCTTTCTAGATTACCAAGTGGCAGGGAATCCCGGCAAGCCGGAGGATCACTTCGCTAGGCTCCTCCCCGGCGAATTGCTGCGTGCCGCGCCGTAACTCACGGGAAATGCGGCCATCTTCCCGAAGACGTCCGCCATCAGTGCGCCTTATTCCCAGGCGGCTCGGCGCTCAGCTCGTCTTGATGACCCACCGCCGGCTGTCTCGCACCCTCTTCGGCCTCCGCAGGATCGGGCGGTGGCGCGTCGACAAACCCGACAATGATCGACACCCTCCGGTTCGAGTAGTCATTCGGGCTACTTGGGTTGCGCAACTGCCGGTCCGCAAAGCCACGCACCTGCCCAATCTGCTCGGCACGGAGTCCACTCTGCTCCATGAAGCGCCGCGCGTAGTTGGCCCGGTCGGTGGATAGGTCCCAGTTGCTGTAGTAGCCCCGGTTGGAGTACGGCCGCGCATCGGTATGTCCCTCAATCACAATGGGATTCTCCAGCCGGCCGATCTCCGTCGACAGCGCCGTCACCAGAGTCCGCGCGGATGCAGTCAGCTCCCGTGAGCCTGAGTCAAAGAAGCTATTGCCCTCTTTGTCAATCAGCTCAATGCGCAGCCCGTCCCCGGTCACTGTCATCTCCACCTGCTCCTGCAGCGCCCCCAGTTGCGGGAGCGACTTCAGTTTTTGCGTGAGTTTCTCCTTGAGGTCCGGCATGTCTTCTTTGGAAAGCAAGAGGGCATCGTCATTCTCCGCCCCAATCTGCCCGGTGCCGTCCAGATTCCGAAACCCCTTGGGGTCAGTGAAGTAGAGTGAGACCGCCTTCTGGACTTCCGGACTCGCGTTCATCAGCCACAACACAATGAAGAGCGCCATCATCGCCGTTACGAAGTCCGCGTAGGCCACCTTCCACGCGCCTCCGTGGTGGCCTCCTGCTACCACCTTCTTCACGATGATGATCGGCGGCGCGCCGTTTGGTTTGTTGCTCATCAGGCAGCCTCCGCCGGTTTCGCCCCCGCGACGCTCCCACCCTTGCAGGCTTGCTCCATCTCGGCAAAGGACGGCCGGGCATGCGGGGGAATCGTCCGCCTCGCGTGCTCCACCGCCAGAATGGGAGCCGCACCCTTTACGGAAGCCACCAGCGCGGCTTTCAGCGTCTTCAGGAATTCCAGGCGATGAGTATTCGACTTTTCGATACTCGCTGCTACTGGCGCGAACACGCCGTAGCAGAACAAGATGCCCAGAAAGGTACCCACCAGTGCAGCCGCTACCTTGTGGCCAATCTCTTCAGGCGGCCCCCCCAGCGAACCCATCGTAATCACCACCCCTAGCACCGCCGCCACAATACCCAGACCGGGCAGGGCGTCGGCCACTGTCTGCAGCGAGTGTACAGGGACGCTTTCCTCGTGATGGTGCACTTCCAGGTCGTGATCGAGCATCATGTCCAATTCAAATGGCTGCACGTGTCCTGTCATCGTCATGCGGAAGGTATCGCACACGAAGTCCACCACATACTGGTCTTTCATCAACCAGGTGTGCGGCGAAAACAGCGGGCTTTCCGATGGCTTCTCAATGTCCGATTCCAGCTTTGCCAGCCCGTTCTTGCGCACGTACTGAAAAATCTCGTACAACGCCACCAGCGCGCCCAGATAGTACTTCTTGTTGTATGGACTTCCCTTCAGCACGCCCAGCAGCCCGCCCAGCATCGACTTGATCACTGATGGGGGGTTGGCAATCAACAACGTACCAAGCGCCGCGCCCAGGATGATGACGTATTCTGCGGGTTGCACCAGCACCATCAGCTCGCCATGTTCCATGAGGAATCCGCCGATTACTGACCCAAACACGACCAGAATGCCGATGATCACGAACATACGCAGCTTTCTCCGATTCGCGGCAATGCCTTAGGCGCCGGCGCCGCGCGACTAACCACGAGATCTCAAGCGTCATATCGGCAAAGTGATGGCCGCCATTAGCAGGGATTACGCCGCTGGACAAGCCGGTAGCTGCGGCTTCCAGATTGCCCCAAGGCCAGTCCGGAAGCAGTCCTTTCGCATATTTACTTCGGTGTTTCGCGGGGTGAACGATTCGCGGCAACCACCACTCTTTGGCTGATGCGTGCCAGACTGCGCAGTCCGCTGGTCAGAAAATGAACCCTACCCCAAACTCGGCCACGTCGCTCTCTGGCACGGGTGCGTTGGCGAACCGGTTAGTCCGGAACTGGTAGTTGCCCTTAAAGACAAAGCTCCGTTTCGGAGCGTAGTTTGCTCCAATCGTCACGATCCTCAGGTCTTGCTCATTGCGAACGCGTCCGAGTAGCGCGGCATCCGTCCGTGCATGAGTATTCAGCCACTCCGTACGCGCAAACACCTTCAGCCTGCGGTTACCGGCCTGCTTCAGGAAATATGGCAGAATGTCGTGATCCGCTTCCAGGTAGTAACCATAGGTTCGCGATCCCATCACCTGTCCAATTCGTTCGAACGCCTCAGCGGTCCTTCCCAATTGCCCTTGCGTCGCCACGCCGGTAATGCTGAACCGGGGCTTGTGATAGCGACCATGCGCAGAGAAGACGGTCGTCGGCATTCTTACCCGTTCCAAGGCATCCTCTGTGCCATCTACCCCTGACGCGCCGCGATACGCCGACACACCGAACTGGATATCCTCTCCCGTGCGGTAGAGCAGTTGCCCCACACTCGCGAAGTCTTTCGGTATTCCATGGTGGATCTGCCTGCCTTGCCGGATCCACGTCCCCTCAACGAAGTCACTGCCATCCAGCCCACCCACGATTCCAGCCGAGTAGCTCAGGTTCCCCGCTACTTTGCCGAACGCCATCGTGCCCAGCATAATCCATGAGCTGGGAATGATTACCCGTTCCACTTCCGGCCGGTTCACTGAGTTGAACATCACCGGCTCGTCATTGTTGTTGAGGTAACCCATCGGCAGCGGGAAGAACCCGAAACGCGTGTTGAAGCGCGGGTGAATGAGGTAGTCCAGCATCGCCTCAATCACGATGTCGGTGCCATATTCCCGGGTGCCGTCATGGATGAACTCGCCCAGGAATTCGCTGTTGAAGATCAGATTGTTGGTGAACTTATACCCGAAAAACGTCGAGAACCGGTAGAGATTGGTGTAGAACAACTCAATGTCACCACTGTCCCGGTTGCTTTCTCCTCGATAGCGAATCGCGTTGATTTCTCCAAAGCCGCTCACCGCGTACTTCTGGTCGCTGAAGTAGATCTTCGACGCGGCATACGCCAATCCTGGATGCTGTTTGTACTGCAGCTCCGGAACCACTTTCCTGGACGCTGCTGCCTCTTCGTCGTTGTCCTCGCTGTCTGTTGCCGAACCGTCGGATTGCTGACTGGCTGGCTTCCCGGCTTCCATTACCTGTTGAGCAAGCGCACTTCCAGCACCTCCCTGGATCAAGAGAATGCAGACCACCAGGGACCCAAGAGCCCGGCCCGTTTGGGCCACAACGCAATGGAACACACAATGAAGCAAACACACCTCCGGCCAGCCAGGAAACTGAGGAATAATAAAGTCCGCGGAACCGCGAACTGAAGATCATTAAGATCCGTAGACGCCCGTACCAAGGAATCCGTTTCTGATTCTCGCCCGCCTCATTAGCCCGCGCCGGCGACCGGCCACCGGCGAGGCGGCTTGCCCTCTCCGCTCAGATTCCAGACCGCTTTGGTCCCAGTAGCAGCCCCTTACACGTTTGATATGGTGGTAGGATTCCGAGTGAGTTCGTGGCTGCTGCCCGGCAGTCGCTGTCCGTTACCCACACCCTTCGTGAAAGGACAATCTGCAAATGAGTTCGCCCAAGGAAACTGGCAAGCACCCAGGGGCTGAGGCTGGAGTATCCCGCCGTGGCTTCCTGGAAGTGACCGGGGTTGGGGGCGCCGTGGTGGGAACCGTGGTGCTCGATCAACCCGCGCAAGCGCAAGGGGCAGGAGCGCGGGCCTTGGGCCCAGGCGCCGTGCCCATCACTCTCAATGTGAATGGAAAGGCCTTGAAGGCCACCGTGGAACCGCGTATGACCCTGCTCGACACCCTGCGTGGCCCCCTTGACCACACAGGCGCCAAGCGCGTCTGCGACCGCGGCACCTGCGGCGCCTGCACCGTGATGATGGACGGCAAGAGCGTGTACGCCTGCACCATCCTCGCCATCGACGCACAAGGTACCAAGATTGAAACCGTGGAAGGGCTCACCGCCGACCTCAAGAACGACGTGCTCATCAATGCGTTCGTGGAACACGATGCCGAACAGTGCGGATATTGCACACCCGGCTTCATGGTGGCTGCAAAGGCGCTCTTAAAGGAGAATCCGCGGCCCACGTTCGCCGAGGTGGAGGCTGGCCTGTCGGGCAATCTCTGCCGCTGCGGCACCTACGTCGGTCTGCGCAAGGCCGTGCTGGAAGCAGCACAGAAAGGAAGGGCTTAAGTTATGGCGGAATATGCATGGCCAAAAATGTCCGAGCGCAGCCTCATCGGCAAGCGCATCAGCCGGCTTGACGGCGCCCAGAAGGCCGGCGGTCGCGCCAAGTACGGCTCAGACCAGAATCCACAAAGACTGCTCTACGCTGCCATTCTCACCAGCCCTCACGCGCGTGCCAAACTCACCTCCATCGACCTCAGCGCGGCGAAATCCTCACCCGGGGTCACGGCCGTGATTGCAGTCGAGGAAGTCGGCAAGGAAGTCCAGTGGGAAGGCACCATCCTGGCCGCGGTTGCAGCCGAAACGGAACTGCAGGCGCGGGATGCCGTTCGCAAAATCAGAGTGGAATACCAGGTGCTTCCGCATGTGGTGAAGGACGATGACGTCGCCAAAGCAGGCAATAACGCCAAGCCCGCAGGCGAGCAGGTCCAAGGCGATCCCGACGCCGCCAAGTCCTCAGCCGCATTCACTTCGCAGGGTTTCTACGGATTGCCGGTCCTCACCCACTGCTGCCTGGAACCCCATGGCCAGACCGTCCAGTGGAGTGGCAACGAGATCACCGTTTGGTCCTCCACGCAGGCCGTCTCCAACTACGCGGGCGACCTGGGCGCTCAGCTCGAAGTGCCAGCTACTTCCATCAAGGTCCACCAGGATCACATCGGCGGCGGCTTCGGCAGTAAGTTCCAAAGCGACCAGTGGGGCGCTTTTTGTGCCCGCCTCTCGAAGGAATCCGGCGGGCGTCCGGTGAAGTTCTTCCACGACCGCAACATCGAATTGATGATCGCCGGCAACCGCCCCTCACACTATGCGAAGGTTACGGTTGGCGCGGACGCAAGCGGCAAGATCACTCTGTGGGAATCAGAGAGCTGGAGCAGCGGCGGCATCGGCGGCGGCAATATCCCGCCCATTCCTTATGTCTTCACCAAGATCCCGAATCAGCGCAAGAACCACAACGCCATCTCCACCAATAACGGCGGACAGCGTGCGTGGCGCGCGCCCAACCATCCGCAAGCCAGCTACTTAACCTGCTGCGCCATGGACGACCTCGCGGCCAAGATGGGCAAGGACCCGCTTGAACTGTTCCTCACCAACTGCGAACTCACCACCCGCGAGGACGCCTATCGCCGCCAGCTCAACAAGGCGGCCAAGCATATTGATTGGACCTCCAAGTGGAAGGGCCGCGGCAAGAGCCGTCAGGGCTACCTCGCCAAGGGTCTCGGCATCGGCGTAAATACCTGGGGAGGCGCAGGCCACGAAAGCACGGCCACCGCGCGCATTCATCCCGACGGTACCGTGGAGATTGAATGCGGCACCCAGGACCTCGGCACTGGCACCCGCACCATCATGACTCAGGTTGCTGCCGACACCCTCGGTCTTCCCATGGAAGGGATTCGCCTCAAGATTGGCGACAATGCCTATCCCGCTTCCGGCGGATCTGGCGGATCCACTACCGTGGGCGGGGTCTCCTCCTCCACCCGTATCGCCGCCACGGATGCCCTGAACCTTCTCTTTGAGAAGGTCGCCCCCAGCCTCGACAACGCCGCCCCCGGCGACCTCGAAGCGAAGAATGGCCGCGTCTACGTGAAGGGCAACCCCAGTAAGGGGATGTCGTGGGCGGAAGCCTGCAAGAAGCTGGGTGTGGCTCCCATTGAGGTGCAAGGTCGCAATAATCCTCGCAACCCACGCGGACTCAACACCGGCGGCGTCGCTGGCGTCCAGATGGCGGAGGTTACCGTCGACATGGAAACCGGGGTCGTCGTTCTCGACAAGATCGTCGCTGTCCAGGACATCGGCCTTGTCGTTAACCCCAAGACCGCCGAAAGCCAGGTTTACGGCGCGATGATCATGAACGTCTGCGGCAGCCTCTACGAAGAGCGAGTCGTCGACCAGATTACCGGGCGCATGTTGAATGCCGACATGGAGTTCTACAAGCTTGCCGGGGCCCCCGATATCGGCGAGATGATCTGCGAACTGGAGGTCGACGAAGAGAACGATTCCCGCGGCATCATCGGCCTGGGCGAGCCGCCTACCGTGGGTGGACTTGCCGCCATCGGCAACGCGGTTGCCAACGCCATTGGAGTGCGGGTTCCCATGGTGCCGCTCACTCCACGGCGCGTCCTCGATGCATTGAACGGGAGGAACAGCTAATGCAAGCCTTTACCTACGCAAATCCCAAAACGCTGAAGGAGGCGCTCGCTTCCCTGGCCGGGTCATGGGATGAGGCAGCCGTTCTTGCCGGCGGTACTGACCTCCTCAGCCTGATGAAGCAGGATGTCTATGCCCCGAAAAAGGTGGTGAACATCAAGGGGCTGAAAGAACTGAAGGGCATGGAGCGCACCGGCGACGGTGGCTTCCGCATTGGCGCGGCGGTCACAATCGACGAGTTGATGAAGAACCGCTTGCTGGGCGAGGAATTCCCTGCCCTGCGCGCGGCAGCCCAGGGAATCACAAGCCCGCAGATGCGCAACATGGGCACGGTCGGCGGCGACCTTTGCCAGCGTCCGCGCTGCTGGTATTACCGGAACGGCTTTGGCCTCCTCGCTACGGGCACTGACGGCAAGAGCCTTGTTCCCTCCGGCGAGAATGAGTTCCATGCCATCCTTGGCCACGGGAACAAGGCCTTCTTCGTCAGCGCTTCCAGCTTTGGCCCCGCCTTGGTGGCTTATGGCGCGAAGCTCAAGATCGCTTCCGCGTCCGGTGTGCGCGAAGTGAACGCGGAAGATTTCTTCCGCGTTCCGGCCAGCGCAACCGAACGGGAAGTGGACCTGAAACCCAACGAAATCCTCACGGAAATCGTCCTGCCGGTATCTCGCGGTTCGCAAAGCGCCACCTACGAAGTGCGGCAGAAGGAAGCCTTCGATTGGCCGCTGGTCACCGCCTCCGTAATGGTGAAGCTAAGCGGCGGCAATGTCAGCGAAGCGCGCATCGCCCTCGGGCATGTGGCGCCAACGCCCTGGCGCAGCAAGGAAGCGGAGCAGGCCATCACCGGCAAGGCCATCACGGAAGCCAGCGTCGAAAGTGCTGCCACTGCCGCCGTGGCCGCCGCTAGCCCTCTCAGCCAGAACGCTTACAAAGTGCAACTGGCCAAAGTGGCGCTAAAGCGTGCCCTGCTCGCCGCCAAGGGCTAACCCAGGGTGACCGGCGCCCGGTCTTTGTGTCGGCAAAGTCCGGCGCTCGAAAGGAGTGTTTCCATGGAACAACCCGGCCTCACACAAATGGATGAAGACCGTTGCCAGTACTTGCGCTGGAAAGGAATGTGGGTGCTTACAGAACCAACTCCCGACGTGCCCCGTTCCAACGACCGCGCCTTCTGGTGTCTGAAAACCCAAAACTGCCTTGGCCCCGACGGCACCATCGCCGACGAGTACGAGTGCAGCGCGCACCGTAACTGCTACAAGCCGTTATAGACGCTACAGACTCTCTCCTCGTGGAAGCAGCAGTGGGGCGCCCCGGCCACCCGGCCCCCCCCGCGGGTC
>JAHCHD010000011.1 GCA_026129915.1 Bryobacterales bacterium | reverse complement strand
GTTTCCTGGGACAACGCAGCTTCAGCCGCTGGACGGGCACGGTGACGCAGGCGGTAGGTCTATTGGTAGAGAGCGTGGGCCCAATGGTAGCCCTAGGCGACTTCTGTGGTGTGCGAACCGCCAACGGCCGAGAGATTCGAACGCAGGTAGTTGGCTTTCGTGACCAGCGCGTACTTTGCATTCCCTTGGAAGAAACCGACGGTATTCACCTGGGGGATACCGTAGTAGCGCGCCCGGAAGAGGCGCTCGTGGACGTGGGAGCGAACTTGCTGGGACGGGTTCTGGACGGGTTCGGCAAGCCCATCGATGGGGGCCCCCCTGTGGTGGCTGAGGATGCTTACGCGCTATATCGATCTCCGGGAAACCCTTTGGCACGACAAAGCATTCGCGACCCGCTGCCCACCGGAATTCGGGTGATTGACGCCATGCTGCCCTGCGGTGTGGGACAGCGTATTGGAATTTTTGGCGGTTCCGGCGTGGGCAAGAGCACCCTATTGGGAGCGATGGCGCGGCATACTACCGCGGATGTCTCAGTGATTGCACTGGTTGGCGAACGCAACCGCGAGGTGCGCGAGTTCATAGAGAACGACCTGGGCGAGGAAGGCCTGAAACGCAGTGTGGTAGTGACGGCCACTTCTGACCGGCCAGCGCCACTGCGCATCCGGGCAGCCTTTGTGGCGATGGCGGTAGCGGAGTATTTCCGCGATCAGGGCGCAAAGGTACTGTTGGTGATGGATTCGGTGACGCGCCTGGCAATGGCGCAACGGGAGATCGGTCTTGCGGCTGGCGAACCTCCTAGCCAGAAGGGCTACACGCCATCCGTCTTCGGTCTGTTGCCGAAAATCTTTGAGCGCGCGGGCAACTTCGCGGACGGCTCAATTACTGGCTTCTTCACGGTGCTGGTAGAGGGGGATGACCTCAACGAACCCATCACCGACGCCGTGCGGGCGATCCTCGACGGCCACATCGTGTTGTCGCGGGAATTGGGAGCGGCGGGACACTATCCGGCTGTGGATGTACTGCATTCAGTGAGCCGACTCTCGACGCAGATCAGCAATCGCGAACACCTGGCAGCGTCCCGGTCGTTGCGTGAAGCGCTAGCGCGAGTTCATCAGGCACAAGACCTCATCAACCTGGGGGCGTACACGAAGGGCAGTAATCCGCAACTAGACTCGGTGCTCGCAATCCAGCACGAGATCGAAACGTTCCTGAGGCAGGAGCCCGACGTGCCGTCGTCGCGCGAAGAAAGCCTCTCCGCGCTGCATAGGCTTACGGGATTGCTCGAAAGGAAGTAAGCGATGAAGGCATTTCACTTTCCGCTTGAGAAAGTGCTGCAGTTCCGGAAGAAGCAGTGGGAGGCGGAATCGGCGATTCTGGCTACCCTGCTGGAGCAACAGCAGCACTTTGAACGGCAACTTGATCTGACGACCGTAGCCCAGAGCGAAGCAGCGACCCGGCTATGCAGCCGGGATGCTGTGGACGGCGGAAGCATCCGCGATTTTGCGTTTGCGTCGGAATCAGGGCGACGCGCGCTACGGCGGCTGCAGTTGGCTCTGGATGGTGTGGTGGCAAAGGTGAACAGGCAGCGGCAGGTCTACGTTGTGGCCAAGCGAGATTACGAACTGGTGCGCAAGCTGCGTGAAACGCGCTGGGCCACCTGGTGCCTGGAAGCAGAGCGCGAGCAGGAAACGCTCTCGACGGAGGCATTCCTGGCAAGACGGACACAGCGGCGGCTGGCCCTTAGTTCCCGGATGGAATCGCGCCGGCTGCCTGGGTTAGCCGAGCCTGCGCTCGACTGCGAAGTTCCCGAAGATAGCCCCGCAAGCGCTGCAGTGCCGCGCTGAGCTCTTTGGTGTGCTGCTGAGCAAGTTCCGGCTGGTTCTGTTCGAGGCTCTCGCGGATACCGGGAAGCGTCTTCACGCCGTAGCCGGTAAACAGTCCCGGCGCATAGATCTGATGGCGGTACCATGCCCTGTCGGGTAATCCGCGGTCGAGCGCCAATTGTCGCTCCGCAGCCAAGAGCGCCGCGTTTACTTCCCGGGCCGCAGCTTTGTCGTCACTGAGAGTCTCGCGATTTGCGAGTACCCATTCGTTCCACACACGCGCCTCCGCTTGCAATTGGCGCAGGTCTTGTTCCACGGAGGCGGTATCGAGGGAGTGCTTGCGCTCCAGGGCGAGAGCCGCCACTTCGCGACGGTAGCCTTCGATGGTTCGAGAGAGTTCCTCGAAATCGTAGGGCAAGACGGGGGCATTCGAAAGCCGCAGGAGGGCGGTAAGCATTACCTCGCTGAGCGCCTTGCCATAGAGGTAGCCAGGGTCACAGTGTTTCTCAAACCAAGCGATGGAGTCATAAATGGAATGGTAGACGCCTGCGCTGGGACAGCCACCCCCGAAGCCGAAATTGAGAGCCGGCATGGTGATGTGGTGAAGAAAGGGAGCGTAGTCAGAGCCGGAACCCGCGGCGTCCACCGGGAAAGGCCGATCCTCGCCATCCATGCCGCGCTGCAGGCGCATCCGCGCTTCCAGCACACTGCGCTTGGTACCGGGGTCTTCCACATCTGCCAGCAGTTCGCGGATAAAAGGCGCCAGGTGGTGGGAGCCACCCACGCGCAACTGGCCGCGTCCGTTGGAATCCGAGTTGAAATAGGCGACGAGTTTCTGACGCAATTCCTGGGCGTGGTGCTCCACCCATTCGGTTGAGCCGATGATGCCGAACTCCTCACCGTCCCAGAAACAGAGTTTGATGGTGCGTGAGGGCTGCCAGCCCTGCTTGCGTAGCTCAGCGAGGACACGGCCGGTTTCAAGAACCACAGAGGTACCACTGACTGGGTCGTTGGCGCCGTTCACCCAAGCATCGTGGTGGTTGCCATAGATCACCCACTCGTCAGGGAAATCCTTTCCAGGGATGGTGGCGACGACATTGTAGATTTTGCGGAGTTCAAACTGATTGCGCACTTCCAGACGGGCTGTGGCGCTGCCGTCGCCCAGACGATACTCCAGGGAGAGCCCGCCGCGCCACGCGGGGGGTGCGGCCTGGCCGCCAATGGCTTCGAGCAGTGGTTGGGCATCGCTGTGAGAAATGGGCAGAACCGGAATCTTGAGGATCGTGGGCGACTCGTTGACAGCGAGTCGCTTCGCCCCGGGAAGGCTGGGCGTGAAGGGAGTGGTAGGGTCGCCCGGGTAGATGGGCATATCCATCACGCTGCCACGCTGGACCCCCTGCGGAGGGCGATGCGGCCCCTCGGGATAGACTGCGCCTTTGCCAAAGCCGTCGTCAGCCGGGTCAGAATAGATGATGCAGCCCACCGCCCCTCGCTCCTGGGCAAGCTTTGGTTTGATGCCGCGCCAACTGCGCCCATAGCGAGCGATGACGATCTTGCCTTTCACCGAGATGCCGAGCCTCTCCAGTTCGTCGTAATCCTCAGGAGTTCCGTAGTTCACGTAGACGAGCGACGCGGTGACATCTCCACTGCCTGCATACGCATTGAAGGTGGGAAGCTGATTGCGCTGACCGGAATCAGGGTCCTGGTCAATTGCTGGTTCCTGTAGGACAGCCCGATACTTGGTGGGGCTCAGCAACTCCAGTCGCCGGTCGCCTGGATACGGAAGCATCACTTCGTAGATCTCGTATTCGGCCTGTAGCCCCCAGCCGCGCAGAGATTGCCGGATGTACTCCGCCACCTTGCGGGAGGCCTCGGTGCCAGCGTGATGAGGCTCCGCCGCCATCACGTGCATATACTTGCCCAAGTTGGCAGCGCTAGCTTTCTCGCGGGCACTGGATTCTAAAGACTTCTGCCCTGGAACTTGCGCCGCGGGATACCCAAGAATCGAAGCCGGGGCGGGCGTGGAGGCATTCTGTCCAGAAAGTCCCAACGTGAGCGCGCCGAATACGCAGAGAGTCAAAGGAAACCAGTGACGCGAAGATCTAAACATACCGATTGATTCCAAAAGGAGGTTTGGCGATCGAGCGTGGATTGCTGCAGTCAGCATAGCAATCCGCACGCGCCCCTCGCAGAGCTTTGGGCACGGGCGGTGGCAAGGAAACAGAGGTAGGAGGTCAGGCGGCGCGGTCGATCGCAAACTCTTCGGGGAAGTCCGGTTCGCGCCACGCAATAAATGCCTGCGGCAGAGTGGCGCAGAGAAACACCAGAGTTCCGCATGTAAGCTGCCATTCCGTTGCTTCAGCGGGCATCCAGAGATACGGCGCCAGACGCTTCGATGTGGCTACGTTGGCGTAGAGGTTCCCAGATAGCACAAGGCCACTGAACCAGAGGTACGCGCTACGGTAGGCGGCATCGCGCACAGCGTACAACATACCCTCAATAGAGAAAACGCAAAAGGTTTCGAGAAGGTAAAACTCGCACCCGGGAAGGTCGGACGCGACGCGGTTGGGGGGGCACGTCTGGCAGTGATGCTACCAGGTGAAGCGCAGTCCGGCATACCCGTTTACGCCCGGCATGTCGACGCCAGAACCGTGATGGCGATAGTTGCGATCGAAGAGATTCTGAACGCCGAAGGTCAACTGCCATCGTTCGCTGAGTGGCATGCCACCCTGGACGTCTAACGCAAACCAGCCTTGAGTGGTTAGGTAGAGGGGCACACGAGTGGAATCGTTAAGGACGGTGACGCCATAGATAGTGGCCCCTATGGGCAGCACGCGGTTCTGAATCTGGAGCAGGGTTTCCCCTGTTGGCGCGAAGACGTCATCGCCCGTACCGGGTAGGCCATCCGGTCCCGCTGTCAGCAGCGAAGCGTTCCGGGAGCCTCGGAAGAAGTCCGCGATATCAATACGACGTCGCGACGCACCGATGCGTTCGTCATCAAGGTCGCCCCCGCTCAGGAGTCGCTGCGCGCCAGCCATTCGGCCGACCACCTGTAGCCACGGACGACGACCGGTAGGCACATACAGTAGTGCGATGCGGGCCATCTGCGGGGGCAGGCGGCGGATGTTACGGTTTGGGTTGAGATCTCTGCCGGCAATGAAAGAGTAGTTGGCGTCGAATCGCCAGCGCGGGTGAAGCCGGGCGGCGAAGGAACTTTCAAATCCGTTGTAGCGTGAAGCGCCGTCGTTTACGAAAGCTTTCACGGCTTGGGGGTCAAAAGGCGTAGAAACCGTGACGACGCCCTGCGCTGCCTGGGTTGGAGTAGGCGTATTGGCGCTGACGGGAACACCCGCAAGGGCAGCCGGGACACTAGCTGTTGGGAATAACAGGGTTCGGCGCACAATGGGGTCGTCGAGTTCAGACAGAAATGCCTGGACGCGCGCCACCCATTTGCCACCGCCGAGTTGCAAGCCGGTCTCGTAGTTCTGGACGGACTCCGCGCGCAATGCCTCAGCGTTTCGGCCTTGGGACAGTGCAGAGTCCGCGCCGCTAGTGCTAAGCAATGCGCCTGCGCTGAGGGCTTGTGAGATGGGAATCTCGTAGCCAAGATCGTTAAGGCCCAACGCGCCCAAGTGAATCATATTGGGCGCGCGGACGCCTCTCCCGGCCAGGGCGTGGAATCGGAGCCAGGACGTTGCACGCAGAGTGACGGAAGCGTTCCAGGTGACGTCGCGAAAGATCTCGCTGGAATCCGCGACTCCGAGGCTCTGGCCGTTTGGAGCCAAATTGCGATTCGCGAAGGTATGCACACCAATTCGTGTGAACCGCACACCGCCCAGAATACTGAGGCGGTCACGCCACAACTCCACGCGGTCCTGCGCAAACAGCCCCGTGGTGCGATAGGTGCTTCCGTTTGGATAGAGTCCGCGTGCGACACTGCCAGTTCCAGTGATCGGGTTGCGGTTGATGCGAGCGGACTCAATGGCCTCGTCGTAGAACTCGCCACCGAAGACAATGGTGTGGCGGCTGCCGACATGCGTGGTAGCCTGCCCAGCGTAGCCCATCATGCGTACGGCGGATTCATCTTCGGTGATGTTGCCGGTATCGCGCAAGGTCTGCACTCGCGAGCCGTCCTGCTGGCGATTCAGCGAGACAGTGCCCGTTATCGCATCCAGAAAGCCGAGGCGACGCTTTTCGTAACGGCCGTAGAGGAAGTCCAGCACCTGAGGAGCGAACTCCTGGATCATCCGTCCGCGCCCGCCTAGCAGGTCCTTGTAGCCACGGACATTCTGCATCTCCCCACGCTGGTACCAGAAAGAAACATCCTGCTGATCAGAAAGTCTCGCGGCATAGCGGGAATGAAAGCCGAACTGCTGAAAACCAGAGTCTTGAAGACGGTTGCCCACCAGATCACGGACTTGGCTGGCGTCCATGCCGAAGAAACGGGTGTATACATTGCGCGAATCCTCGCCGCGCCCTGCCCGCAGATCGTTGAGCTTGCGCGCAGCGCCACCCGCGAGCACACTCTGCCGCGCTGAGCCCGCACTTACCTGGCCACTCAGATAGCCAGAGGCATCCGCACTTGCGCCCATGGCCTGCGCATCCCCATGCCATTCCCACCCCGGATCGGCCGCAAAGCGCGCCCGTCGACTGAGAACATTAATGGCCCCCCCCATTGAATCGCTACCATACTGCGTGCTGGATGGCCCAAGCATCGCTTCGATGGTTTCTGCCTGGCTCGGCTCGATGAAAGCCAGATACTGGTTCGGGCCAGACCGAAATGTGGAGTTATTGAAACGGATACCATCCACAAGATTCAACACCTGGTAACCCGTGAGACCGCGCAGGAAAGGGGACACATGGCCTGCGGTTGTTTGCTGGACAAGGATACCTGTCTGGCCCTCCAGCGCGTTGCCAATAGTGGGGAGAGGACCGCGTTTTTCGTCCTGCAGTTCCACCACCGATACGACGGCCGCTGCGTCCGCAGCCTCCACCAACTGCCCGCGTATCGCTGTCACTGTAATGGATTGGGGCAGAGGAGCCACCTGCAACTGAATTAGCCTCAGGTCGCCCGTTTGCGTGGCCGATTGCAGGATGCGTTCCGTGACGGAGAAGCCGGGAGCGCGAACTGTTAGGCGCGCGGCAACCTGGACGCTGGTGTCAGATAGGCGAAACTTACCTTCGTCGTCACTTTGGGTGCGCGCCAGGGAGAATCCAGAAGCTGTCTGCAAAGTGATGCTTGCTCCTGCAACCGGGTTGCCGTCAGGGTCAATCACCCGCCCTTCTCGCTCGGCAGCCCAGGCGGCTCCGACGAAGACCAAAGCGATTGCGAAGAGCAACCAACACGAGTCTAGCGCTTGGCGACCTCTTCGGAAGTGATCCGAGTAGCAAGGGGGGAGAAAAACACGGGAAACCATCATCAAGACCTGAGTTCTCAGTGTAACCGGATCGTCCGGTGCAACCTTCACTCAGGGTAATCAGGCGGTGTTTCGAAATAATTTCACCTCGTGCGGCAGTGATAGATACAAGCGTAAGGGGAGAGCGAGCGAGGGCTATCCGGGCTGTTTTGCGATCATTCTGCCGTAGAGAGCCATCAGAGAACCACGAGCAATTAGTGGAGCGAGACTCTCCAACGCAAATGAGCGCACGACACCTTTCTCGTGACCGGTGGCAATCGGAATGCTAGTCAGCCCGGTGGATGCGTTCGCGGATGGGGTGTCATCATCGACGAAGTGGGCTTCAAGCTCTTCTCCAGAAGGAGGCTCCTTGCCGAGTGCGCCCAACTCGACAGCGTGCGCAGGGAGGAACAAAGATGGACCCCATTCGGATTCTCCAATGAATTGGACGCCCACATTGAAGCCCGTGAGGTTCTGCTGGCAATAGATTACGCGGGCGTTCAGCTCCGTGGCGCCGCGGCGGATTATGAGCGGGTTCCCTTCGGGCAATGGGCGGTCTGCATCCAGGGTTGCGCCCGAACGCCAGATTTCCTCTAAATTCGCGACGCCAGTTTCCGTGGAACCGTCGAAACCCTTCCACTCGATCTCAATGAGTTCAGAGCAAAGCACGCGCGAGAGCCGCGGAGGCACTGCGGAGTCTGGCTGCCCACTGGCCTTCACCAATGCAACCGCATCCTGCTGTGTGATGCCCTGTTTCTCCCCAGGTTGAGTATTCTGCTGAATTGGAGTTCCCGGAGGAGTCAGCCGCCGATCGGCCGGGTTCTTCACTGGCGGGGAGCCTGCCGTGGCATGCTGTCCTTGGCCGCGAGGTTGGCTTTTGCGTTGATCGTGATCCCTGGGCCCCGTTTTCATGTCAAATATCGTATCGACAAGCACGCAGCCCTGCTTTAACGTACTAAAGCGGAGTTCACATTAGCCACCCTGCTAATTGCGCCGAACTCCCTAAGGGTCATTCACTTTGCGCGTCTCTGGCAATCGGCAGGCCAACAAGCGTCACGCCTAGTTGATCGAGCTCTCGCAAGAAACTGACCTTCTCAAGCAGCAAGGTATGATCGGCGTCCACAGCAATGGCGAGCGTGCGTGTTTCCGCCAGCACAGAAAGAGACTTTAGCCCTAACACTGGCACATCAAACAGCAGGTGCTTACGACGCCGGGAGCCCTTCACCAAGCAAAGGGGGCGGCCATCGACGAGACTAGCGGCGCGCCGCAGCATGGCGTCGGTGCCCTCCATGGCTTCCAGGGCCACGCACGCACGCTCACAGATCGCCACGCTCTGGCCAACGTCCACGCCGGAGATAGCTGAGGCGATACGGTGGCCGTAGTCGATATCGCGCTGCTCTTCGCGCGTGGGCGCTCGCCGGGTCATCACGCCCTCCGTGGCCAGCATCGGTTTCAGCAGCAATGTGGAATCGACAAGTTCGATGCCTTCGTCCCGGAGCGCCGCCACGACGCCACCGATCAGGGAATCGGTGTTCTGGTGGGCCAGGGAGGCGAGAACGCGCACCATTTTCCAGTCAGGGCGGATGCGCGTGAAGATCTGGCCGTGCTTCACCTGACCGGCCATCATCAATTGCTTGACCCCCTCCTCATGACAGAGCCGGATGAGTTTGCCGAGCTGGCCGAGCGAAATCCAGTGAGTGCGGGTGGCAAACTGCTCCACTTCCGGCGAGGCTTCCTCCCGAATCGCGAAGGCGATCGCCTCGTCGCCCGCTTCGCGCGCGGCCTGCAGTGCAAGTACGGGAAACGCGCCATTGCCGGCAATCAGTCCAAACTTCATGAGCACACACCCCGGCTCAGGTGCACACGCATGGGCGGTCCAACGGTGCCCGGCTCCCACTCGTCGAGGGAGTCTACCGACTTTTGGCTGGGCTGGCGCGTCATACTAGTGGGATCGTTCGTGCAGGCAGCGGCAGCCTGTGTCCTGCGGATGTCTTCAAAGCTTTGGCTGAGGACATGCCAGAAACTGGGCACGTTGTCCGATTGTAAAACCATTTTCCCCTGATTTGGTTTTATGCTAAATGAGTAGGAAAGGTGGCCCGTAGAGCGTGACCACACCATTCGCTTTCTTCTTTCAATCCGGACAGGTAGTGTCGGAAGCACTGCCACCCCCAGAAACACTAGCGGAATTGCCGCAAAAAGGCCTGCTGGAACTCGTCTTGTCCGCCAGTCCGCTGGCGCTTACCGTCGACGCGATTCTTTTGATCTTTTCCATTCTTTCATGGACGATCATCTTTAATAAGTGGAAGGAAATGCGAACGGTTGCCGGCGCCAATGACCGGTTTCTGCGAGCCTTTCGAAAGTCACCAGGGCTGGAGGCGATGGCAATGGCCAGCGAACAGTTTCGCCCGGCTCCGGTGGTGACGGTCTTCGAATTTGGCTACGACGAAGTGGCCCGGCAAGCGCGTGCCAAGGGGACCATCTCCAACACGACGGCGATGGAACGAAGCCTGATGCTGGGCATCAACGCGGAACTCGGTCGAATGGAAAAGAACCTGAACTGGCTGGCGACCACTGCCTCGGTGTGTCCGTTCATCGGGTTGTTCGGCACGGTTTGGGGCATCATCAATGCATTCCAGGGCTTGGCTGCGGCAGGCAGCGCAAGCTTACGGTTCGTGGCGCCAGGCATCTCAGAAGCGCTGGTGGCTACCGCGCTCGGCTTGGGTGCTGCGATTCCGGCAGCGGTCGCCTACAATCACTTCGGGGCACAACTACAGCAGATCGGGGCGCGTCTGGATGACTTCGCACTCGAGTTCATGAACCTCGCCGAGAGAACCTTCGAGGGCTAGCATGGGCATCAACGCGAGCAACGGCAACGGGAACGGAAAGTCGGGCAAGCGGCTCTCCGGTTCTGCGTTCGGGCACCGGCGGCGCATGAATGGCGTGGTTTCGGAAATGAACGTGGTGCCGTTGGTGGATGTGGTGCTGGTGCTGCTGATCATCTTCATGCTGACAGCGCATGTAATGGAGTTCGGGCTTGAAGTGGAAGTCCCGCGCGTTCGCACGGTACGCAACACGTCGGAAGAACTTCCGATCGTGACCCTCAGCAAGGCCGGCGAAGTGTACCTGAACGAAAAGCCAGTGAACATCAACGAGCTGGCCGCTAGCGTGCGCACTCAGTTTCCGAATGACGAAGCGGTTTACATCCGCGCCGACAAAAGCGTAGTGTGGGAAGCCTTGGCACAAGTGGTAAGTGCTCTGGGCGACAGCAAACTAAACGTCCGGCTGGTGACGCAGCCGTTGGATGAAACGCCGCGACGCCGCTAGTGATGCGCTGTGTCAGGGCTGCGTGACGCGTATTCATTACGTAGCGGCGCAAAGCGCGGGAAAATATAGAAAGCATCACCTGGAAAGGAGGACGCCCTTGCCGACGCAAAGCGAAGTATTCGACCGGCCACAGCCAATTCAGGGCGCCCTCGTGAACTCGATGCTGCTGCACGGCGGCGTGGCAGCGATGGTGTTGCTGGCGCAATGGCAGTTTTTTGGCCCCTTGCGAGACACCTTTGGGGATCCGAACCCTAGCTTTGGGGGTTCGGTGGGAATTTCGCCTGTGAAGACAATCCCGCTTCCCGCTCGGTCAGGCCGGCCCAACCCGGTTGCCAACGACACCAATTCGCAGGTCCCGGAGGCTCCCAAGCCGGCGCCCCGCGACCAAACGAAGAGTCCGCCGCAGGACGAGACAGAGATCAGCATCTCTGGCCAGACCAAGCCGCGCACCACTACTACCTCCCGAAGGCAGAATCCTCCGGAAACACCATCGAACCAAGTGTACAGTTCCACCGGCGCCGCGGTAGTATCGCCCCTCTATGGAGGCAGCGGAGGAGAGGGTGGCGGCGTTGGAGTTACTACTCCGTTTGGCGGCCGCTTCGGCTATTACGCGCAACAGGTGCGCGACTTGCTGCAGCGCAACTGGCGGACTGACCGTATTCCGCCTAGTATCACTTCCGCTCCGGCCGTCCATGCCAGTTTTTCCATTGCCAGGGACGGCTCTATCAGCAACATTCGCATTGACGCCGCAAGCGGAGTTTCCGCCGTGGATATTTCCGTACTGCGCGCGGTCCAGGACGTGGGGCGATTTCCGCCGTTGCCCCGCGGGTTTGAACGCAACGAAGCCCACGTTGAAATCGTCTTTGAGTTCCGCCGATGAAACTACAGCATATTCTTCTCGCCGTTTTCTGCTTGCTTCTGGTTGGCCTCGGGATCGCCGTCGCCCAACGTCCGCCGGACATTGTGGGGACTATTCGGGGAACCGATCGTCCAAAGATCGCCTTGCCCGACCTGAAGGGGGTGGGTGCGGCGATCGACCTGATGCCACTGCTGAACCAGACACTCTACACGGATATCGACATGTCCGGGGCATTTGAAGTGAAGCCAAAGAGCATGTATCCGCTGCAAGTGCCCCAGCGCCGTGAGGACTTCAAGAACCCTAGCGGCGGACAGCGCTATGGCAACGGGCTTTTCCTGCGAGATTGGAGCCAGCCCCCCGTAGAGGCGAACTGGCTGGTGATTGGCTACGCAGCCGAACAGAACGGCCGTTTGGCGCTGTTCGGCTACCTCTATAACGTAAATGCTGACGACCTTGCGAACGCAGAAGTTTTTGGCAAGATGTACTTCGGGACTTTGAATGACGGTGGCGCGCGCGATGTGGCCCACGAGTTCGCTGCCGATATTCTGAAGCAGTTCGGCGCAAGGACCATGGCCGGCACCCGTATCTATTTCGTCAGCAACCGCAGTGGCAACGATGAAGTGTGGACAATGAACTACGACGGCACAGACCAGCGCCAGTTCACCGCCTTGAACTCGATGGCGCTCAGTCCGGTAGTGTCGCCAGACGGCGGCTTGCTCGCATTCACCAGCTTCAAAGACGGGTCTCCCGGAATTATGGTCTATTCCGCCGAAACACAAAAGCGCCTTCCGTTCGTCAACCCGGTGGCATCGATGAATGCGACCCCGGAATTCACGTCGGACAACAGCCAAGTGCTATTTGCATCGACGGCGGATGGAAAGAGTGCTCAGATTTATGCGGCGGCGATCAACGGGGCGGGCTTGCGGCGGCTGACGTTTTCCGGATCAGTGGAGGTATCTCCGCGCATCAATCCGAAAACGGGGGCTGATGTGCTGTTCGTTTCCGGACGCCGGGGAAATCCTCAGATTTACAAAATGAGTATTGACGGAGCGAATGCCGAGATGCTCACTTCGGGCGAGGGCGAGGCACATAACCCAGCCTGGCACCCTGAAGGGGAATTCATGGCATTTGCTTGGTCACGCGGATATGAGCCCGGAAATTTCAATATTTTCATCATGGACACCATCAGCCGGCAGTACAATCAATTGACGTACGGCACGGAAAAGAATGAAAACCCATGGTTTTCGCCGGATGGTCGGCGAATTGTGTTCGGCTCCAGCCGAAGCCGCCAGTCGCAGATCTACACGATGCTGGCGGATGGAACAAGTGTCCAGCAGCTAACAACCAGCGGGCGGAATCGCATGCCGGTCTGGAGTGTGAAATAATAAGGGCGTTCCGTCTTTTCAGGCACTTGCTGGATCCTGCCCATTCGGTGCGCTAGGATGAATGGGTTGGAAGCCCCATCTGCATTTGTGCTGAAATCATCAGGAGGCGAATTCAAAGCAATGACTAAACGATATATCGCACTGAGCCTTTTGGGCCTGGCTCTGCTGCTCACCGCCGCGGGATGCAAGAAGAAGATTCCCGCCCCCCCCCGCCCCCACCGCCGGCAGGTAACCAAGACCATCGCGGCGCCTGTAATTGCGACACTGGTGGCAGAGCCCGGCACGATA
This sequence comes from Bryobacterales bacterium, assembly GCA_026129915.1. Lineage (GTDB taxonomy): Bacteria > Acidobacteriota > Terriglobia > Bryobacterales > Bryobacteraceae > JACTMJ01. The sequence continues at coordinate 41,770 of JAHCHD010000011.1, read as the reverse complement.
GACCGCGGACAGTCCTCTACCCTCCGTTGGGTGGTGGAAGGCGCGGATGAAGTCTCCATTAACAATGGCATTGGAACGGTGATGGCATCTGGCAGCCGCCAGGTGTTCCCGAGCAATACCACCACCTACACGCTTACCGCCCGGAATGCTGGTGGCTCTTCCACTCGTTCTGTGACGGTGAATGTGAACGTGCCGCCACCGCCCGCTCCACCCAAGCCTACCGAAGCGCCCAAGGCTTCCCTGGAACAGCGGGTCAGCCAGTTAGTGGATGCCTATTTTGACTACGACAAGTTCAGCATCCGTCCGGATGCCGCGCGCGACTTGACCCGCGACGCCGATTTGCTGAAGTCGATCTTCCAGGAATTCCCGAGCGCTCGCCTGATATTGGGTGGCTACTGCGATCCGCGTGGTTCGGCTGAGTACAACCTCGGCCTTGGTGACCGACGCGCCCGCTCTGCGGTGGATTTCCTGGCCAACCTTGGCGTAGACACCGGCAAGATTCGCCCGGTAAGCTACGGTGAGGAAGTGCAGGTCTGCAGCGAAGAAAACGAAGATTGTTACCAGCGCAATCGTCGCGTACACTTCGCCACGGGCAACTAAGTTCCCAGGCTTCTGCCTCGGAATGGCATTGCGCTTGGGCTGATTGTTTCAGCACATTGTCGTTTTCGGAAACAAGGCCGGTGCTCCGGGTCGTCCAACGGCCAGGAGCACCGGTCTTTTTTGTGGTCTGGAGTATTCTCAAATGATGAAATCAATACTGGTTTGCCTCTTGTTGTTGTCGCCTGCCCTGATGTTCGGACAACGCAAAGAAGTTGCTGAGTTGCAGCGGGATGTAATGCTGTTGCAGGACTCCGTGCGTGTGCTGCAACGCACACTGGACGAGAAGATGGAAACGCTGCTGTCATTGACACAGAAGAGTCTCGACAATTCCAGTAGCCAGAACACCGCGGTGACCATGATGGATTCCACGTTGCAGGAGCGTGTTCGCGAGATGCAGCGCACTATGGGCACGCCCGTCGCCAATCTCAACAACAAGGTGGACCAGCTAGCGAATGAAATGCAGTACCTGCGCGAGACGATGGTAGATATTAACCGCAGGATTACCACGATGGAGCGCACGCTGCTGGACGTTTCCACGGCAGTGAACACCATGCCGCCTCCGCCGCCGGGAGCTGCGTCGATGGGTGCGCCCACGGGATCGACCCCCTCGGCCGACAGCCGACAGGCCGATACCCTGGGAAGTGCAGCCGCAATGCCTGGCGCGCGTCCGTCGCCGCTGGGAACCGCTCCGGCGAAGCCGGCAGCGGGCGTTTCCGCGGCCTCGCTCTATGAGAATGCGCGGCGCGACAAGGCACGGGGAAACTTCGATCTCGCCATCATGCAGTTCGATGAGTACCTGACGAACTTTCCAGGGTCTGATTCCGCGCCCACCGCGCTCTACCAGATTGGCGAAATTCACTACATTCGCAAAGACTACGAAAAGGCCCTGGCCTCGTTTGATGGCATGCTGGAACGCTTTCCGGAGAACTCAGCCACTCCGCTTGGCATGTACATGAAGGGAATGACGCTGGTGAAGATGGGACAGCGCACCAAAGGCGCCGAAGAGTTCCGCGCGCTAATCAAGCGCTTCCCGAACGATGAGTACACGCCCAAGGCGCGTGTGCAGCTACAGCAGATGGGCCTGCGATAGCGTCATCTGAGCAGAATGCGTTAGAAGAAAGGGGCGACAGCCAATCGGCGTCGCCCTTTTTCTTTTCAGGTGGAGAATCCTTGTGTTCGCAGCAGGGGCGCTAATGCAGGCCGGTTTCCGATCCACAGATATTTACGGCCATCCCCAGCTCGGCAAATGCAGCCGCTTTCGCAGCCAGGGCGCGCTGTGCTCCCTCAAGATCTGGCGCATAGGCCACCTGGATGTGGTTGCTGCGGTGCTTGGCCATCATCTGGTCCCGCGATACCCCATACGTCACGGCATGCATGATGGGCCATTGCGGCGTAGTGGCGTGCCAGCGACGCTGGGTTTCCTCTGCTGGCAGTTCCACCACCTTCGCCAGACCCAAGTCCGCGTGAAGCGCGCCGCCTTCGACGTAAACCCGGCTCCACACTACTTCGCCGGGCTTCGAGACACCCTTTACGGTTCCTCCTCCCAGAGGAAAGTACATCGGTGGCTGCCGTTCACTTGCAACCCCACTCCATCCCCCAATGAGATGGGCGGGCGGGACGGCCCCGGAAATCTCAAATACCCAAACGAAGTCCGTGTGCCCATCTGAGGTATAGTCCTCTCCATAGCGCAAATCGTGCAGCGTGTTTTCCGGTGAATAGCCCAGCGCTCGCCAGAGGCGATAGGTCACAAGGCCGTCAATGCCGGCGCATTCATCCACTTCGTTGAAGTGCGGCAGCGCCTCTCCTTCATAGAGAACTTCGCCCGTTTGCGCGTGGCGTACGGGCGGGCGCTCAACATTGTTAAGAGTACCTTCCACCAAATCGCTAGCCGGGCAAATATCCTTGAGGCCCTGCTGGTATTGGATGCCGATGGTATCACAGCCAAACTCATGCGCGATGCGCACGGCGGCAATGTACATCTTGCACTGCGTCAGGATTTGCGCGTCGGTGAGTTCGGTCGCGTCGTTGGAGCCGGTGACAAAGTGCACGCCGCGCGCGTTGTACCAATCACGCACTTCCTGCGCTTCCGCGTCGCTTACCTCGCGCATGGCAGCATAAAGCGCACTCTGGCTGAGGCGTTCCTTGTAGAGCCCTGTGGGATGCAGCAATTCATCCGGAATGATGGCGTTGTACATGCCCATGCAGCCCTCATCGAAGACACCCATAATGGCTTTGCTCGCCCGCATTGCCTGCGCCACCTTGCGTCCCGTGGCTGAAGGTTCATCAGGGAGAGACAACCCCGCCAGTGGACGCACGTGCGAGAGGTCGTGCGTTACTCTGCCGGTTTCCAGCCACGAGCGCAGCCCGCCCAGGAACGCTTCGTCGGTGAAGTCCTCACTCCAGAGGGACGAGAACTGCACGCCAGCCTTGCTGAGGCTTCCGTTGAGATTCAACATACCCACAAGGCCGGGCCACTGCCCGCTCCAATTGGCGACGGTAAGGATGGGTCCCTTGTGGGTGATTAGCCCGTGCAGCACATGGTGGCTGTATTGCCAAACCGCCTCACACACCACGAGCGGAGCAGTGGTGGGAATACGGCGAAAGACTTCCATGCCGTACTTCTGGCTATCGATAAAGCCATGCCCCTTTACAGGGTCCTCTTCGTGGCCGCGAACCACATCTCGCCCTAAACTCCGGATGGCGGCCATCACGGCGGCCTCCGCTGCCTGCTGCGCGGGCCAACAGACGCGATTCGCACTCAACCTCAGATCTCCGCTTGCAATAAGTACAACGGCTTCCGCCATGAATGAATCCTCCAAGGGGCATTCTGACACTATTGGCGGAGTGTCGGCAGAACAAGTTCGCTGGCCGCGTGCGAAACGAACCCAACCTCCGCTGCTGTTTCGTCTAGAGTCGCAGGTTGGGTTCCCAGCGGCGGGCATTCACTTCTGGCTTTCGCATCTCGGCTGGCATCTCGCGGAGTGGTTGGGAATGCCTATGTTACCCTGAGAGATGGGAGCGTATGCTCCTTCCCACCAGTTCGACTCGGTAGCTCAGTTGGTAGAGCATCTGACTTTTAATCAGAGGGTCGCGGGTTCGAGCCCCGCCCGAGTCACCATATTTTCAAGAACTTACGCTTGATTAGAGGTGCGCACAGATACCCCTTGCCGCTTGCGCGGTAGCAACCCAGGGCGACGTGTATTCCGAAATGCTTGCGGACCCGAAATGGATGGACCGTGCACGGCTACTAAGCAGGCGATAACGGCGGGGAAAAGCGGTGGTGGGCGGTGAGGGACTTGAACCCCCGACATCCTGCTTGTAAGGCAGGCGCTCTAACCAACTGAGCTAACCGCCCGGATTTTCTTATGGTATCACGCGACTTCGCGGCACCTCCCAGGACGACGGGCCTCGTTATGGCGACCGAGCGGTGACTCCCTTAGAGGCGCGCGAACATCTTCACAAGGAACCAGGACGATTCCACGCTGAATGAATACATCCAGGTGCCCAGCGGGGTGAAGACCATCGCCAGAATGAGGAACAGTAGCCCCACCCTGGCAAGTTCATTCATCACCACCATCGGGACATTGGCGGCCAGTAGCAATTTTGAGCCGTCGAGTGGCGGAACGGGCATCATGTTGAAGATTGCCAGGAAAATTGTTAGGTAGGTGGCTCGCAGGCAGAATTGCGCCGCCACCGGTTGTGAGCCCGCGAAGTAAGCTGCGGCGGCCGCGAAGGGGATGGCGAGGATCACGTTCATGGCCGGACCGGCCAGTGCCACCTGAACCAATCCTCGCGTTCCACCCCGAAGTTTGTTGGGGTTTGTGAGGACAGGACGACCCCACCCGAAAATACCTCCGCCGAGCAGACTTGCGGCAGCAGGCAGAATCACCGTCCCCAGCCAGTCAATGTGCGCTATCGGGTTGAGGGTTACCCTGCCCTGCAGGACGGGCGTATCGTCGCCGAGTTGCTTTGCTACCCAGGCGTGGGCGAACTCGTGCGGTGTCACCAGAATCACGAACAGAAGTACCGTGAGCGCCGCGTTGATGAGAGTATTTGTATCCATGAGAGAAGACTTTGAACCTCTTTCAGCTAAACACAGTTTTGTGGTGGAACGGGCTGGAAGGCGGCGTGTGAAAGAATAGAAGTTTGTATGCCGTTTCGCCGCGTGTTTTGGGTAGTGCTGGACAGCGTGGGCATCGGGGAGATGCCGGACGCAGCTGCCTATGGCGATGCTGGAAGCAATACGCTGGGCAACATCGCCCGCACGCGCCCATTGCGACTGCCAACCTTTTGCGCCATGGGGCTTGGAAATATCGCACCGCTGGCGGGCCTCGAACGCAATGACGAACCGATTGGTTGTTTTGGGCGGTGTGCCCTGGCCAGCCCCGGAAAAGACACCACCACCGGCCACTGGGAGATGGCGGGCATTCACCTGGAAAGGCCGCTCCCCCTATATCCACAGGGTTTTCCCGCCGAGATCATCGAGGCGTTCACAGCCGCAACGGGATATGGCGTGCTGGGCAACATACCCGCTTCGGGCACGGAGATTATCAAGGAACTGGGAGAAGCTCACCTGCGCACGAGCAAACTGATCGTGTATACCTCCGCGGACAGCGTCTTCCAGATTGCAGCGCATGAAGGGCTGGTACCGGTGCCGGAGCTGTACCGCGTGTGCGAAGTGGCTCGCGAGATTCTGCGCGACGAGCACGAAGTGGGCAGGGTGATTGCGCGGCCCTTTGTGGGTGCACCAGGCAGCTTTACGAGAACCGCAAATCGGCACGATTTCGCGGTGGCGCCACCGCCGGGGATGCTGCTTGACCGGCTGGCGGAAGTGGGCGTCACTGTACATAGCATCGGTAAGATTGCCGATGTATTTCTCGATCGCGGCGTCACTAGCAGTGAGAAGACGAAATCGAACAGCGAGGGAATGGACCGCACGCTGGATGCCATCCGCCATTTCGACGCAGGGCTGGTTTGGGTGAATCTAGTGGACTTCGATATGCTGTTTGGTCACCGCAATGACGTGGAAGGCTACGCCCGTGCGCTTGAGGAAACCGATGCATGGCTACCTGTGGCGCTGGAAGCACTGAGGGAAGGCGACCTGCTGATCCTCTGCGCCGACCATGGCTGCGACCCTACCACTTCGTCGACGGACCATAGCCGCGAGTACACCCCGTTGCTCACCTACGCACCCGGTTGCCCGAAGGGAGTGAACCTGGGTACGCGCTCAACCCTTTCTGATATTGGCCAAACCGTGGCCCGCAGTTTTCACACAGACATCCCCCGAGGGGAGAGTTTCCTGGAGGCAATCGAATGAGAACACCCTTTATGGCTGGCAACTGGAAGATGTACAAGACGCCCGCCGAAACCACCGCCTTTTTCAACGAATTCCTGCCGATGGTGGCGGACGCCAAGGACCGTGAGATCGTGATCAACGCACCCTATGTGAACATCGCCGCAGCGGTAACGTCCGCATCGGGTTCGAATGTCGGGATCGGCGCGCAGAACCTGTTCTGGGAGAAGGAAGGTGCATACACCGGGGAGATTTCTGGACCCATGTTGAAAGCGTCTGGCTGCCAGTATGTGGTGATTGGCCACAGCGAACGCCGCCAGTATTTTGGTGAGACCGATGCTACGGTGCTGAAGCGAGCAGTGGCTGCGCTGGAGGCCGGGCTGATTCCAATTGTCTGCGTCGGCGAGTTGCTCGAGGAGCGCGAAGCTGGCCGCACCAACGAGGTGCTGCAGACCCAGTTCGATGGAGGATTAGCGGGGCTGGACGACGAGCAATTCGCAAAGATTGTAATCGCCTACGAGCCCGTATGGGCAATCGGCACTGGCAAGACAGCAACTCCCGAAATGGCCGGCGAAACGCACCAAGCGATTCGCGCGTTGGTAGCAGCGAAGTTTGGAGCTGACGCCGCTACGGCGGTCCGCATCCTCTATGGCGGCAGTGTAAAGCCGAACAACGTGAAGGACCTTATGGCGATGGAAGACATTGATGGAGGTCTTGTTGGTGGAGCGAGCCTGGAACCGGCATCGTTCGCAGCGATTGTGAACTTCTAGGCAAAGACAACCCATTAGGAACCGGCAGGGGAGCGTGCATGCGTTCCCCTTCGCACTTCCCATGCCCTACAACGCCCCCATCTCGTGCTTGGGGGCTGTCATTCGCTTGCTGGCTGCCATGCGCTTACACCGCGATCCCGGAATCGTCTGATCCCATCATGCCGTAACGGTGTCTCACTAACTCCCCTACCGTATTTCAAAAAACTCGCCAGCCACCTCTACGCTTGGGCGGGTGGCGAAGTCTTTGTGGTTTAGGGCGATTCCTTACAACGTCGCCGACTGTTAGGCGTCATTGGCCTACGAGCCGTTGTACCTCCACCAACACCATCTCGTTGGTGGGCCTAACCTTGTAGTCAACCTCAGTGAACTTCCAGCGGACAATGCCGTTGGCGTCCAGTACGTAGGTTGTGGGATGGGGCTGATAGCGGCCACGCGCCGCTGCGACTTGGTTCAAAAGTCCATAGGCGTCTATGACGGCATGATCCGCATCGGCCAGAAAGACAATGCCGGTGGATCTGCCGGAACCTGCTTCGATCTTCCGCGCCATTTCGGTGAGCTTGTCAACAGGCTCTGGCGTGATGGCAAAGACCCCGCCTTTTTCCCATCCAATGCGCTATCAATCAGTTTCTGCAACTCGACCAGTTGCGTTGTGCAGTAGGGTCACCAGGAGCCCCGGTAGAAGACCAACACTACCGGCATGCCTCGAAATGAAGCCAATGAGCGCGGCTTTTGTTGGGGATCTGGGAGTTCAAACGCCGGTGCTGTACTGCCAGTTGAAACCCGATTGAGATCGGAGGGACTGGTCTGGTTTGCGGAACTTGTCGACTGCGCAGAAGTGAATTGACCCGCGATTGCGCCCGCCAAAAAAGTGGCTGGAAGCGCAAGGGCTCGGACTGCCGTGTCCAAGACACTGCGGCGCTTCCAGCGGGCGTTCCACAAGGAGGGATGTTGTCTCATCACTTCCTAGATCACAAACGGCGTGCCAGTTATTCCGTGAATTACTGCAATCATCGCGGCGGCCACAGAGGAGGGGCCAATCGTTCGGGTCTGCAGCGTTGACGGCTAGTGCGAATCCTTGATGGCAATTGCCCGATGACCGTCGCCCTCGCGACTGCTGGCACTGGCTGGCTCTCTGGTTAGGCACCTCGTCCCAAGAGTCTCGGGAAGTGCTTGAATGGGAGAGATGGCCAAACTGCTACTGGTGGAAGATGATACAAGCGTGCGGACGACGGTCTCCACTTTTCTGGAGATGGAGGGCTACCAAGTGGAGGTGGCCTCTAGCACCGGTGCTGCGTTCAAGAGACTGGCCGAAGAGCGATTTCCCATCGTGCTCTCCGACATCTACCTCGACGCGCGCACCGGCCTGGATGTGCTGAATGAGGCTCGCCGACTGAATCCGGATTGCGCAGTGATCCTAATGACCGGGCGCGGCAGCATGGAAACCGTAGTCTCCGCCACGCGGGGCGGGGCGTTCGACTATATCGCAAAGCCGTTTGACCTTGATACCTTGTTGGCAGTGATCCGACGGGCCGAGGCTTCATTGGAAGCGGAAGACGAGGTTGCGGAGGAGAACGACCTACCCGAGAGCGAGATGATTGGCTCGTCAGCTCCAATGGTGGAACTTTACAAACTAATCTCCCGGGTGGCGCCTACCGACTCGACTGTGCTGATTGAGGGAGAAACCGGAACGGGAAAGGAAGTGGTAGCGCGCCTCATTCACAAGAATAGCGGCCGCAGCCATATGCCGTTTGAGGCGGTGGATTGCGGCGCGGTAGCGAGCTCACTTCTCGAAAGCGAACTCTTCGGAGCCCTTCGCGGATCGTTTACAGGAGCAGATCGAGACCGGGTGGGGTTGCTTGAAGCCGCCAACAAGGGCACCGTGTTTCTGGATGAGGTAGGCGACGTAGAGCCTGGATTCCAGCTCAAGCTGTTGCGCTTCCTGCAGGAACGAGAGGTTCGCCCGTTGGGCGCCAACAAAGCACGGAAGGTGGACGTACGCGTGATTTCCGCCAGCAACCGCAGCCTGCAGGATCAGGTGAAGGACGGAAAGTTCCGCGAAGATTTATACTTTCGTCTAAATGTAGTTCGAGTGGTACTTCCACCGCTACGCGAACGTCATGGAGATGTAGCTCTGTTGGCGCATTTCTTTCTGAAGAAGTACAACGAAGCTTACCGGCTGGAGGCGCGATTCCATCCGTCTGCAATGGCGGCACTAGAGGCGCATGCCTGGCCCGGAAACGTACGCCAGCTGCAACATTTGGTGGAACGCATGGTGGTGCTGTGCGAAGACGGAAGGATCCGGGCGGAACAGGTGAACGCAAGCCTGCAAACCACGACCGAGTTGGGAATTACGGCTACGGGCTCTTTGGCGGATCTAGCAACCGAACAGATTCGCCGGGTGCTCGATGCAACTCACGGGAACAAGGCAAAGGCGGCACGGATCCTTGGGATCGAAAGAAAAACCTTATACCGCAAGCTTGCGAAACTCACCGAATGACGCAATAGTGCCCAAAAATCGGTCGATTCCCGGTCGACATCGGTCCTTTTCAGCTAGAAAATTCCGAAAATGCCAGTACAATGGAATTAACCCATAGAGAAATCTTATGGGGCTGATCGAGATCGGTTCTGATAGGGGGAGACGCCATGTTTGACACCTTGAACGATCAAATCCGGGCCGGAGAGAAAGAAACCACTACCAACAAGGAGAAGGTCCTGCGGTGGGCGATGGTTTTGCTGGTAACCGGACTGCTGTTCCTTGGCTTCTACTTGCTGCCACAGCTTGGATAGCCAACTAATTGGGTTCTGGAAACACTGTGGTGCTTCGGGTGCGCGCTTCCTGCTCAAGGCGGGTTAAGTGGTTCGCGATCCGAAGCACCGCAGGCGCGTAGTGGTCGTAGGGATTGTAGAGCGTAAGCTTCTCCGCCATCGATTTGCCCCGGTAGATATCACTGTCGCCCAACCGGGCTCCCACGTAGTGAATTCCTGCCCTAATGTCTTCGAACTTCGTATTGGCATTGTTCCAGCCGAAAATATTGTTGTTTCGGTACACCTTACCGGCTGTGGACTCAATGAAGGCGACGCTGGGAAGCAGACGCCAGTCCAAAGCGTAGCGATCCGCGACGATTAAGAAGTCTTCGGCTAAGTGCTCTATGGGACTGTCCTTGGCCGCCAAGAACTGCCGCAGGGCAGTGAGCCGCGGATCTTCCGCGTAGCGCGACGGAGCGACGTGTGCTTCCGGCACCACGGCAGCGGGAAGAATCAAAGCCCCGCCAATCAGCAAAGTTCGGGCGAGGACCCGATGCAAAATCCTCAAAACAATTCCCTCACAGGTTGGTTGACATGAGCGGACAGGTACCTGAAGTGCCCAAACGAGCAAGATACCCACTGCACATAAACTCTGGTGCGAAAACCAGAGGCCCAAAAGCTCAGCGCCCCCGAAACAATTTTCGAGGGTGCTTCTATGCGAGCCGCTATTACTCCACAAGTATAACACGCACCCTTCAGATAGCATCTGGAAAAGCCAATCAGCAATGTAAATTTTACCCAGATAAATGCTAAGATCGGCTCAATAAAAAAATCCGATTGTGTTATATCGTGTTCTTTTTCAATTGTTTGAGCGAATCCTGTTGTTCGACTGTGATGCGGTTCGTACAATTCAAAGTGATGGTACGGGATAAATAGAATTTGTGATACTCAAGACGGGAAGGCAGCGGTTTGGAAATAGGACACTCATAGCCGGAATGGCCTACGTGAAGGTAAAATCTCCAATAAAATCATATGCATAAGCGCTGGATGTTCACCAAGCGCAGGAATAGAGACGACAGGAACTAGTTAGAAGATTGGATAAGGGCATGTTCGGCAGATGACTCGGCCTAGCGGCGCCCAGACTGGCAGTTTGCGGCCTTGAGTGCGCAAAACACACGCACGCCTGGGTTCGCGTACAACCTGATTTTCGACCTACATGTCGGAGGGTCTTCGCGGCCGATCGCGGCATCTTGGGGTCCTCTGGGATGGAGACAACAGTAGATTATCTGGGGATAGGAGATGCCTGACCCCTAACCTGGAGAGGCTCAGGCGGCATGGAATTCTCCCGCTGCGCCTCGTCCTGGGCGGTTTGGCGGAGATCCCGCCTGGACCTTCTGGAGATACGTGAGCAGGCGCACTTCGCCGAGGGGAACGGCCAGTTGTTCCGCAATCTCGTCTTCCACAAAGCCCTCCTTGAAGAGGCGGATCACCTCCACGCGTTTGTTGATATTGAACCCGGATGCAGCGGGCTTCGGTGGGACGCAAATTCCAGCGTGCATTTCGACGCGATCGAAGCGGTCAAAAAGATTGGCCATGTCTTGAGTGAGTTGCTTCCGGTCGACCTCGGCGGCGGCGAACTTCGAGGCGATGGAATCGTATCCGTGCTTCAACTTTTCATGGAGGACTTCGATCTCGACCGCATACTGAGCAATCTCCGCCCGCATCTTTCTGGATTGGCGCAAGAGGTACAAGAATCCTACGGTAGCGGCAAGGGTTCCTGCCAGAGACAGGATGAACGGAACTAGTGTAAGCATTTCGCTCGAGCTTCCTTCGGTTTGTTGAGCGGCCACTTGAGGCGAGGCGCTCAGTCTGATTCGGCCATTTGCAGTTCCAGAGACTCTACCCACCGCTGGTGATAATCTCCTGGATGCGGATGCCGTAGTTGCCTTCTACAACCACCACATCACCGCGTCCGACAACCCGATTGTTCACTACAATTTCGACCGGGTCGGCGATTGAGCGATCCAGTTCGATGATGGAGCCGGTGGTGAGTTTTAGCACTTCGCGCAAGGGAAGATACGCCTTCCCGAAGCTAACTCGCAGGGGCAGCTCAAAGTCGAGGACACGCGTGACGGAGGTGTCCGCCACTAGTGCCGGCTCAGGCGACATTGAGAGTTCCTGTTTCGCGGACGCTGGAACGACTTGAGCCTCCCGTTCGGACTCATGGCCATTTCCCTGGAGCAAGTCCCTTAGGGATGGGGAAACCGCGAGGCAGACTGGATCGAGCCGCTGGTTGTCGATCTGAATCCGATAGAGGAAGCAATCCGCGGGATCGGCTGGAGTAGGCACCCCGGGATCCAATGCGCAAGCAATATCACTCCCCAATTGACGCGAAAGCCACTGCGCAAGGGCGGCAACCGCGCTCTGCTGTACCTCAGCGTAGCTGTCGTTGACGTCGTTGTCGGCAATCTCCTCAATACCCGCGGCAAGCAGAATCTTGGCACCGATGGCCTTACTTGTGAGTTCCGAGGCGCCGACAAGAACCACGGCAGGCGTCCGCGAGCCCAGGGCATAGCGCCTCCATACCCAACTGCCCATTTCACGGTGGAAAGCATCGCGGACAAGAGATTGGGCGTCAGCTTCCGGGATCTGAACGATCTCCACCTTTTCCGCCGTGAGCATTTCGAGGGCAGATGCCAGCCGGGCAGCGTACTCGACAAGGAGACTCTCAAGTCCTAGCTGGGGACCTTCGTTGTTCATGCGCCACGCTCCATCGGCCACGCGCGCGCCAGACTGGCTCGAAGCCTCAGAATCGCCTGGGTTTTCAGCTGCGAAATTCTCGATTCGTGCAAATTGACGATCCGAGCAATCTCTCGCAGCGTGAGTTCCTCCTGGTAGTACATACCCAGGATGGTACGCTCCATCTTCGGCAGGTGTCGCACTGACTCCGCGAGCAGACGCTCGAGTTCGCGCTGCTCCAGCGCCTCACTGGGAAGGGGTGAGTCTTCGTCAGCGAGAAAAGAGATCAGCTCGCGACCATCATCCTCGCGTCCGGCGTACTCCAGGCTGCCCAGCGTGAGCCCCTGCGTACTCACGAGATACTGATGGTACGTGTCGAGGTCGACACCCATTTCTTCAGCGATTGCGTCGTCCCCCGGCACACCTTGCAGCTTCTGCTCCAGACGGGTGATGGCTGCTTCGATCTGCTTGGCAAGTCGCCGCCGTTGCCGGGGAGCCCAGTCAAGATCGCGCAGACTATCGAGAATCGCGCCGCGAATCTTGTACTCCGCGTAGGTCTTCAGCTTCACATTGTGTTTGGGGTCGAAGCAGTCAATTGCTGATATCAATCCAAGCACGCCTGCGGATACGAGGTCCTCTACCGAGATGCTCTCAGGCAGACGCTCGTGGATCTTTCGGGCAATCAGACGCACCTGGGGGAGATGCTCGAGGATCAGCGCCTCACGGGAGGCCGGATCTTCGGCGCGGGGCAGCTGATTGCGGATGGCGACGCTATTCATGGCAGTATCCTTGCGCCGCCTAGGCGGCGCATTCCTCACTGCTGAGAGCAGACGGCAGTACACGCTCCAGAATGCGTTCGCGCGTGGCGACCTCAATGTCTTCAGGAATGCGCTGCCCGTCGCAGAGATAGGAGAGCGGTTTGCGCCGCAGGGAGGACTCGCTCACCAGCGGCCCGATGGTTGCAGTTTCGTCAATCTTGGTAAACAGGATGGAGTGGTAGCTGAAAACCTCATAAAGGTCGGCCACGCGGACTAGGTCGGCGGGCTTCATCGATGCGGAGACCACCAGATGGATGGTTGCCGATTCGCCCTGGCTCAGGACCGCGGCCAGGTCCTCGGCAGCGGAGAAGTCGCGCCAGCCGTAGCCTGGCGTATCAATCAAGATCAATTCCTTTGACTGGTATTGGCGTAGCGCTTTTTCGAGAGCCGACGCTGAACACAAGGCATCGAAGCCAATTCCCAGCACGGACGCATACGTGCGTAACTGTTCGGAAGCGGCGACACGGTAGTTGTCCATTGAAATGACCTGCAGCGGGAAACGACTGTACACGCCATAACGCGCCGCCAGCTTCACCAGGGTGGTGGTCTTGCCCACGCCCGGAGGTCCCACCAAGGCCACCAGATGCGGTGCCGAGCTACGTCGGCGCAGACTGGGTTCGGGCATCAGCTCGATGCTGGCGCTCAGCGTTTCTCGCAACAACGGCAGGAGTCCATGGGCCGGGTTGGGTTCCTCCTTGCGTGTGCGGCGCCCCTTGTTCGACTTGGCCTCACGGCCGGCGCCGGTTACGGACGTCAGCCGCGGCATCAGTTGCTCAACGACTTCCTCAATCAGTTCTGGATAGAACTCCTGCGAGAGCAGAACGTCATAGATCCAACGCAGTTCCTCGCTGGGCAAGTCCTGGCGGTAGGTGGATGCGCTGGCACGTCGCACGGAGCCAGCCAACTGCAGCATCTCACGACGCATGGATGTCATCTGCTCAAAAAGCTTTTCGTAGCTGGGGAGGACGACGGGGTATGGCACCGCAGAGTAAGCGGCGGGGGAAGCCGCAGGCTTTGCAGTGTCAGCCGGGGTCGCCTCGTGGGAATTGGACGCATCGTTAGCTTGTGGATTCACGTCCAGCGGCATCAATCGCGCTGGAGCGCTGTTGGTGAAACTGCTTCGCACCGCGCGGTCGCTCCGGTCCGGTTCGCTGGCTTTGACCGTCGGGGACGGGGGAGTGGCTACCACTGGCGGCTCGCTGACGGTTTGTCTTGCCTGGGTGCTCGGCTTGGGAAGAACGGGATCCAACATGAGTTTCTCTTCCCGATACGGGCTTCCGCGGCGAGAATCCTGGTCTGCGGAAGGCCTGCCCGTTCTGTTCCCATGCCCGCCCTTGCGCGCAGCCACTTCCGGCTTGGCTACGTCACACTCCGCCGGGGTCGCGTTGTTGCCGGATGAAGGCGCAGCTCGGGTCTGAGCTGCCAACGCAAAGGTGACCGCGAACACGCTCGCCGGGTCACCTGGTTGGGACACGCGTCGCGAATTGAGAAGCATGGCATCCGATCCCAACTCGAGACGAGCTTGCCGAATGGCGTCCTGAATGCTGGGCGCGTGGAAGGTCTTCAGATGCATGGATGAGTGCCTTTCTTTCCTGCGTATCGCTGGCTGCTACACCCGGACCTGCTCTTGCCCGAATGCCCCAGAGGTTGGCAACCTCCCGCCTCTGGGACCGAGCCACTGTAGTTCCACAGCCAGCCCTTTGGCCAGCTAATCTGGTGCTCGGCAAACCGGGACTCGGGAACCCGCCCCATCCCAACCCGGTCGCGATTTCTCATTGAACGGTTCCTCGCGAAAGCAAACGGATGCCTGGTGGAATCTCATTGTGCGAGAGCACCGCCAGGCTTGGCAGCGACGACTCCAGAATCTGGCTGACAAACGGGCGGCTTCCGGCAGAGACTAGCAGAACCGCGTCGCCTTCGCGCGTGTCCAGGGTGCGGCTTACCGCCTCCAGAATGCGCGTGATGCCATCCACGCCAAGCTGCAGATGGCTGCTAAGTTCTCCATGCTCCACGTGTTGCTCCACCAACTGTTCCAAGGCCGGCGACAGGAAGTAGATCGGCAGATCGCCCTGAGAGTTTAGATAGGACTGGACGAGAATCCGGCGAATGGACTGTCGAACGTACTCGGTTAGCAAGACAACGTTGCGCGAGTTCTGTGAAGCCTCGCCAATCGCTTCCAGAATCGAGGCGCCGTCTCTGATGGAGACGCGCTCACGTAACAGGTTCTGCAGGACTCGCTGGACACCTGATAGCGGAAGTTGCTTCGGCACGAGGTCCTCAACCGTTTTTGGGTTATCTTCTGCTACGCGGTCGAGAAAGCGCTTCGCGTCCTGGCGCGAGAACAACTCGTGGGCATGCTTACGGACAAGCTCCGTCAGGTGCGTTCCCATCACGCTGAGGGCGTCGGCAACGGTATAGCCCTTTTGCTTGGCTTCTTCGCGACGTTCTGCAGCGATCCAGAACGAGGGCAATCCAAAGGCGGGGTCGTGAATCTCTTCGCCGTCGAGAGACGAGGCGTCCGCCCTGGACCGGATTGCCAACTCATGCCCTGCTGGCATCTCGATCCTGGCAATCTCCGCACCCTTCAGCAGCACCACGTACTCCCTCGCCTTCAGGCTGAGATTGTCGGTGACCCGCACTGGGGGAAGTACATAGCCAAGATCCCCGGCTAGTTGCTTTCGAATGGAGGCAATGCGGCGCAGCAGTGGAGAGTTCGCTCCCCCATCCACGTGGCGCACCAACCCCAGACCGATCTCGAGCGCGAGGGGATCTACCTTGAGCAGGTTCTCCACCCGTTCCCGCGGCTGGATGCGGGCGACCGAGACCGCTGGTTCCGCCGCCTTCGCCGCATCCTTCTTTAGTTGCCACCCGGCGTATCCCACGGCTCCCCCGAGCAGCAAGAAGGGGATCTTCGGTAGACCAGGAAGCATGGCGAGTCCACCAAGAGCCACCGACGCCAAGAGAAGGGGTTGTGCACTGCCGAACATCTGACGCTTGAACTCGGCGCCCAGGGTCTTTTCTGATCCCGCGCGGGTGACGATCAAGCCACCGGAAATGGAGATCATCAACGCCGGAATGACAGTGACCAAACCGTCGCCAATCGTCAAAACCGTATACGTCTGCAGTGCGTTCAGGAGAGGCATCCCATGCTGAAGAATTCCGATAAGAAATCCAGCAACGATATTGATGCCCGTGATGAGGATGCTAGCGATGGCGTCGCGCTGCGTGAACCGGGAAGCGCCGTCCATGGAACCATAGAACTCAGCTTCAGCCGCGAGAGACTTCCTGCGCTGCCTGGCCTCCGCCTCATCAATTAGACCAGCATTCAGATCTGAGTCAATCGACATTTGCTTGCCTGGCAGCGCGTCGAGAGTGAACCGAGCCGTTACTTCAGAGATTCGCACCGCGCCGTGGTTGATCACCACATACTGAATAGCGATCAGGACCAGGAAGATCACCGTGCCAATCACGTAGTTGCCGCCAACCACGAATTGGCCAAAAGCCTCAATCACATGTCCGGCAGCCGAAGTACCCGTGTTTCCATTCAGCAGTATCAGCCGGGAGGACGAGATGTTGAGGGCAAGCCGGAACAGGGTGAGCAGCAGCAGGGTGGCGGGAAAGACGCTGAACTCCACCGGCTTCAGAATATACATCGACACCAGCAACACAATCACCGATAGCGTGACGTTGCACACGATCAACAGGTCGAGAAGGAAACCGGGCAGCGGCGTGATCATCGCCACCACGGTTATCAGCACTCCTAGGGGAACACCCAGATCGGCAAGCATGCGCAGACTCGACATCCAGACAGGAGGCGTGCCCGCGCCGCGGTTGATCGCCGTCGAGACGGGGGAGGCCAACTTGGGTTCATGTGCGGGATTCATGGATGGACCTAGGCGGGCAATTGCGAAGGCACTAGTTCAGCGGCCAGGACTACGGGGACTGCCCGTCCGCGAACTATCGCTATAAGGGACCTCTTCATGGCATCTGTAGGCAGAGTTCCTTCGCAATGATTCTTTGCAGTTCCGGCAATCTGCTCGGCACCTCTGCTTCCAGGTGCGGTAGTGCCATGTGGGGCATCGGCGGATTCACTCGGACACTTTAGGGCAATACCCGGGGTAGAAGGTCGTGAAACGATATCAGATCTTCAGAAGCGCCGCTGTTGTTTCAGTTGAAACACGTAGGCAAGCACTTCGGCGACTGCGCGATAGAGCTGCTCTGGGATCTCCTGCCCAACCTGGGCGTTGCGATAGAGCGCCTGGGCGAGCGGAGGGTTCTCGATGATGGGCACGTCATGTCGGCGGCCTAGCTGACGGATCCGCAGGGCGAGGTGATCGAGACCGCTAGCCACCACGCGAGGGGCTTGCATGGATTGCGGTTCATAGCGAATCGCGACGGCAAAATGGGTGGGATTGACGATGATGGCCGTGGCAGTAGGCACTTCGCGTAACATCTGTTTGCGTAGCATCTCGCGCTGCAGGCGGCGCATACGGGCTTTGATCATGGGATGCCCTTCCACTTCCTTCATTTCGTCGCGAATCTCCTGGCGGCTCATGCGCAGGTCACGCTGGTAGCGATAGTGGGAGCGTGCGAAGTCAATGATGCCAAGTACGAGAAACAGCCCCGAGGCGCGCCACAACAGCGTACGGACGCTCGTCCCCGTTGCTTCCAGACCCTGGCGCAGAGCCATGAAGGGTAGTTGGAGATAGAGATCCAACTCCTCCCGGGCCATGGTATAGACAATCCAGCAGAATAGAGGCAGTAAGACGAGCGCCTTCAGGCACTGAGGCCAATTCTGTGCAAGGGTGTCCTTGGCCTTTTTTAGCGGGTTCAGTTTCTTCAAGTCAGGTTGCAGACGCTTGGCGCTGAAGCCGAAGCGGGTTTGCAGGAGCTGAAACAGCATCGTGAGCATCGCCACGCCGAGTCCGACCCAAACCAGCGGCGCGCCGACCTGGTAGGCCAGCGACAGAATCGCACCATGCAGAGAGGACACGGTGTGGTGCGGGCGAAACGCTTCCGTGAAGCTGAAGCGAAGCAACTCCACCATCGTCTGAAGCAGTCGTGGCGCCTGCACCACGAACAGAGCAAGAAAGCCCACGAACTGCAGGCTCGCCAGGAACTCGCGCGAAACAGCGAACTGGCCGTCTTCGCGCGCCTTGTCCACGCGGCGCTTGGTGGGTCTCTCTGTCTTCTGGCTCTTGTCGCTCATCGTTGTCGCCGCCGGATGGGGAGCTTGCGGGATCGCGCGTTGTACCTAGCCGGGACTCGCGCCAGCTCCCAGGACAACTCCATTCAAAAATCGGATGATCTCTCGGGCGAAACCCTGAAACACGCGGGTATACGCGCCGGTGAGCAATCCCAGCACGAACAGACTAGCCACGAGTTTGGCGGGGAACACCAGAGGCAGCAGCTGCAACTGCGCCTGCACCCTGCCTAGAAGTGCGAGTGCCAAATCGATGAGCAGCAGCAAGGCCAGCAGCGGCATGGCCAGCCGTGTGGCTACCTCAAGCATGGAGGCGCCAAGCTGGATCAGCCGATCCGCAGTATCCAGGCTCACTGCAACCTGTCCGGGCGCGATGTGCGTGATGCTCTCCGCCATCAGGAAGAGGACTTGGCGGTGCAAGCCCGTGGCAAAGAAGAGAAGCGAAGCCATCAACTGGGCCAGAATCTGCAAGAGGCCTGCGTCCGCCTGCGTCGAGGGGTCTACCATGGAGGCGTAGCCGAAGCCAGCCTGGAGGGCGAGAAACTGGGCACCCAGCACAAAAGACTCAATCAGAAAATGTACGGTGATGCCCCACAGCAATCCGAAAGTCAACTCGGCCGCGCACCACAATAGCAGCGTACCGGGCTGGTAGGCCTCCGCGGGCAAAGCGGGCAGTCGCGCTAGCAGTGGCAACGTTAGGGCCAGTGCGACTAACGGACGCATGGTGTCGGGAATGGCGCGCAGCCCAGGTACGGGCAAGAAGATCATCAGCCCCGTCATGCGGCTGAGTACAAGCAGGAAGGAAACCATCTGCTCGGCGGTGAATAGCAGGCTTACGGGCATACGCCTTGGTCCATGGCCTTCCGCTTAGCGGGCAAACTTCTCCAGGTGACCCAGAATCGAAACGGTATAGGTGATGAGCCGTTCGAGCATCCAGGGAAGAAACAGCAGCAAGCCAAGAAAGAAGGCAATCAGCCTAGGGATGGTATTGAAGGCGCTATCCTGCATGCTGGTGAGCACCTGCACCAGGCTCATCACGGCTCCGGACAGAAAGCTGATGGTGAGCACGGGAAGACCCACCCAGAACGCCGTCCAAAGGCAGACACGCACTAGCTCCGAAACCGAGTCCGGGGTCACCCAACACCTCCCAGGAAGCCCTTCATCAGGGAACCCACCACCAGATTCCAGCCATCGGCAAGCACGAAGAGCAGGATCTTGAATGGCGCGGAAATCATCACCGGCGGCAGCTGCACCATGCCGATCGAGAGCGTGATGGAAGCTACCAGCAGATCAATCACCAGGAAGGGCAAGAAGAGCACCGCGCCAATCTGGAAGCCGGTTTGCAATTCCGAAAGGACATAGGCTGGCGCCACCACCCGAAAGGGGAGCTTGCTTGCGTTGGCTGGCTTGGGCAATTGAGCCATCTCCAGAAACAGTTGCAGATCCTTCTCCCGCGTGTAGCGGAGGAGAAAGCTCTGAAGCGGGAGAGCCGTACGATCAAGGGCCTCAGAAAAGCTGATCTGACCGCGTTCATAGGGCAGATAGGCTCCCTCGTAGATTTGCTGCCCGACGGGTTGCATCAGGAGCATCGTCAGGAACAGCGACATACCAACCAGCACCTGATTGGATGGGGTCGTCTGCGTGCCAAGCGCCTGTCGGAGAAAATGAAACACCACCACAAGGCGCAGAAAGGGGGTCAGGGTCATCACCATTGCAGGCAGCAATACCAGCGCGGTGAGCAGCATCACAATTTGCAAAGGAACGTTGACACCGGTGGCCCCTGGCACAAAGCGCAGTCCGAGCAGCGAATCGGCGGGTTGCTGAGCCAGAGCCGGCGCTGTAGCCAACGCAATGCCGCTCAGCAAACGCGGGTAGAAATGGAAGTTCAGACGCACTGCGGCTCCTGACCGGATTTTGCCTTGCGCACCTTCGCAAGACACCCGAAGGAATACCCAGCCATCTCATCAGAGGCCCCTGAGGATTCTCTGGATCGGGACGCCAATACGACGGGTGGGCTTCCTGGCTGCACACTAAGGGCGAGTTCCTGGCCCCAAATGGCAACCAGCACGATGGAGTGTTGAGGACCAATGGCCTTGCGAGCAATCAACTGCACCACATCTTGATGGGAACCCTGTGTCCACCCGAGAAGGGACCTTGACGTGAAAAAGAACGCAAGTAGTCTCTGCAGCGATCGAAGCCCTTGTCCGCTAGACGATGCAGTCTTGCTGCCCAACCAGAGCCTCATTGCGAGTGCCAGCAGACAAGCCAGAAGCGGCCAGATCCAAACCGGCAGGATATCCATGCAGAACCTCCCATGGGCAATGGACGGACGAGCGCCGGGGAGCTATTCACGGATGGAACCACCACGATCGAAGAGACTACTCTGTGTCGAAGTCGGTGATGCGTACACCCACTTTGTTCTGCAGAATCACAATCTCTCCGAAACCTATGCGTGTTCCATTTACACAAACATCCACGTTCTCGCCAGCAGACCGGGTTAGCTTTACGACGGCGCCCGGTGCGAGATCAAGCAGATCTCGCACCAGCATTGGGCGCTGGTCGAGTTCCACTTCAATCTCCATGGGGAGATCGGCATGTTGAGCGATTGCCTGTAGGCTGCCTTGCGTGATTGGGGCGGATGTGGCCATATTGTTGCGCGATGGGGATTCCGCGACGAGGCGCGCGGCATCCCCCTGCTCCCTGCTATTGCACTGCGGATCCTACCGCTTGAGGTTGATGGTTTCGGCGCTGAGTTCGTCGGCCGTGGTGATGACGCGCGCATTCGCCTGATAGCCGCGCTGGTAAACGATAAGGTTGGTGAACTCCCGGGCCATGTCCGCTCCGGATGCTTCGGTTGCACCTCCAACAATCGTGCCTCGTCCGCCGGTACCCGCCGCGCCGATGACCGGTTCGGCGGAGTTCGCGCTGACGCGAAACGCGTTGTTCCCCACTGCCACCAGCGTTTCCGGATTGCCCACGCTGGCCAGCGCAAGTTGACCGATGATCGCTTCGGTACCATCGGAATACTGCGCCAACAGTACGCCGTTATCGCCAATGGCTACCCTCGAAAGTTGTGCCGCCGGTTGCCCGTCCTGCACCAGTCCCGCGATGGCTGAAGATTGCGCATATTGAGAGACCAGTGGGGCGCCAGTTGGCGCGAAGTAGTTCAGGTCCACGGTGAAGTCCACGGCGCCCGAGCTTAGCCCTGACAATGCAAGCCCGACAGTAGTCTGGGGCGGAGGATCGGCAGCCTGGTCAACGCCATCGATGGTAATCAACGTGCCGTTCGCGTCGAATTCCAGATCCACCTTAGCGGTGTCGTCAGGCGCAATCGTGCCAATCGCCGGGTCAAGCGGATCTGCCCAGACTTGCCACGCATTAACGCCCGTCTTCTCATAGTTCAGGGTGACTATGAGTTCATTGCCCAGCGAGTCAAACACACGCACCGGCACCTTGAACTGCGAGGTGACGTCGGCGTTCGCGGCGGCGTTCAAATTCATCGTGAGAAACAGGTTCTGCGTCGCCGTGGCGGGCCTCAGACTCCCCTCGGGCAGACGGATGTCTCCCACCGCTCCCGCGGAGAGCACGTTTCCATCGGCGTCGGCCACCCAACCCTGCACGCGCTCGCCGGTGGCGGTCACCATGGTGCCGTCAGCAGTCTTCTTGAAGTTGCCAGCACGCGTATAGAGGACGCCTCCGTTGGCGTCTTTTACGACAAAGAAGCCCTCCCCTTGGATGGCCGCGTCGAGACGCCCCGATGTGGTCTGGATTGCACCCTGGTTGAACTGCCGGCTTGTGAAAGGGCGTCCTACGCCCATGCCCACCTGGGTCTGGCCGCTCGCGCCTAGGGTGCGAGACAGCAGGTCATAGAAGCTCACCTCGCTGCGCTTGAACCCGATGGTGTTCAGGTTGGCCAGATTGTTGCCAACCACGTCCACCGCGGTCGTGTGTCCGGCCAGCGCCGAGAGAGCGGAAGAGAATGCTGTAAACATGAAATGGGGCCTCGTTCCGTTAGTGATGATGTGCGCGGAGCGTCTTGGGGCAAAGGCTTTCCTGCCGCTGCCGTCTGTTCCGACCCGCGCCGGACTTGCCTGCCGGCAACTCCTGTGCTAGCTACTGGCGCATTTTCGCCAGGCGTAAAGGCACTATTGCCTGGTGCTAACGAGTTTGCTGTCAATGCGCTGAGAAACTGCTTGCCGCCGCCTCGCTGAGTGCCTGGTTCTGACGGGCCAGGGTTTCCAGTTCCTCGCGGATCGAAATCAACTGTTCTACTTGCGTGAATTGCGCGAGTTGCGAGAGGAACTCAGTACCATCGGCCGGGTTTAGCGGATTCTGGTTCTTGATTTGAGCCACCAACAGCATCAGGAAGGTTTCCTTCATGGCCGCACCGGCAGGCACGATCCCACTCCCGGCGCTGCCAGAAGCGCTCGATTCGGCACTGCTGGCGGAAGCGGCGCCGGACGACCCGGCACCAGTGGCGGAAGCGCTGGACACGCGACCACCATTGACTGAGGATGCGGAACGGGAAGTCCTGCCTCCGGCATCAGTGCGCGTTTCCATCGCGGATTGCGTCGCTTGGGTGAGAATACTCAGTGGGTTCATCATCAAGACTCCCTTTGCTGGGACACGTTTAGATCGTTGATTGCCTGCGTCGCCGTTTGAGACCTCTCCAGCAGACTGGCAAAATGTTCAGCAGCAAGTACACGCCGCTGGGGTGCGGCACCTTCTGGCTGCGGTTCCCGACGGCCCTGTTGTGGGGCGCTCTGGTCGCCAGAGCCTTCCTGCGAATTCCCGTGCTGGCGCGAACTGCCCGAACCATCTCCGCGCCGCGCCGCATCCGGGTTTCCCTCTGGCGCGTCTAGTGGTGCGACGCGCTCGGTGGCAAAACCCGCCTGGTGGAGGCGGGAAAGCAGCGACGGCAAGTGCTCACGCATCTCGCGCGCCGTGGCTTCTGAGGGCGACGACACACGCACATCGATGTGATCGCCTCGTTGGAGGAAACGCAAGTTCACGGCGTCCTCGCGCGACTCGGCGGGAATCCGAATGAACAGAGATCGCGGTGAGGATGGAGTGGCTGGCGCGAGTTCCGAGCTGGCTTCGGCGGAACGCCCGGCCAGCAGAGGCTCCGGACTGTTTTGGGGGAGCGTCGCTTTGCCCGTCACTGGCGTCGTGCCAGCCAAGCTCTGACCGACAGTGACTGGAGTTCCGGAGGCACTCCCATGCGGCGAGATTGAACTCGCATGAGGTAACCGGCAGCCACCGTGGCCTTCGCCCTGGCCGTGTCCCGAGGCAGCAAGTAACCGGCTTCGGAGATCAGCTTCTGCCGCGGATTCTTCTTGGCTAGTTGCTGCGTGCACGGGCATGCCCACGTGAGCGGACGAGCTGACTTCAACTGCGTTACGGGTCGTCATCGAGATCCCCATCCCTGGGGAGAAGCCCCCGGAGCCCTTCCGGGAGTTTGCGGTTTCGGCTGGTCCGTTCCGATTGCCGGTTTCGCGGAGGTAACCGGTATCGCATTGGTACGCTGCTGGGCGTGAGCCGTTGCGCCCGAAGCTGCTGTCACGTGCGGCAGGATCCGAACTCATTGCGCGGGAAAGGTCCAACTTTGCGCTCTCGTCGGCCTTCGTGGACTCGATTGGAGCACTTCTGGGGAGCCCGCTGGCGGCGGCGTTCCGCTGGCGCAGGCTTTGGGCGGCTCCCAGTGCTTCGCTATCTCCGGCGGACACTTCTCGCTGGCGCGACAGTGCGGTTTGGAACTCCGGCGAACGCTGCGTGCGAAGCGCAAGGTGCATGCCATGCGTTGCACCGTCGCCGGCATCCAAGTCATCGAAAATGGTTCCGCTGACTGGGGTTGGGTTCGTGCTTGGACTATCCGCAAATCGGATGGGCAGGGTGGCCGCACCGTCCAGGACTGGGGATCGCCCCCCGGATGGGCTTTCGCGCGAGGCCACCTCGAACGTGCGTTGGCAGGCAGGCCACCGTGCCGGGCTACCTTGATCGCCCTGTGAGGCATCTACCAGCCGGGAACTGATAGCTGATGTAACACTCTCAGACCGAGTCCGGTGCGCTGCTACCGGAGTTGCTTCGTCAGCCTGTCCATGAACTGCTGGGCAGGCCTCTGGAGCAATGCTCAGGCCAGCCTGCGTTTCCGCTTGTCTCGCTGCACGGGCGCTCTCCTGCGAGGACGCCCCGTTGCGGGGTGACAGAACCGCGGGGACACCCACTCCTTCAGGCAAGTCTCCGGCCCGACTTACCGGCAGGTCGATTGGCGACGCTAGCAAAGAAGTCGAGGCGTCCTCTTCAACCGGCATGACGATCGGTGCCGGACCGGCGACTTCGGCGGGAACGGCCGACGGGTCCTTGCCTTCAGCAGCTCGGCCGACTCCTTGTTTCCCTATGCCGCCTTCTCCCGATGGAAGAAACCGCTGGGGAAGACCGCTGGGCGGTTGATCGCCGCGCGGAGGGCTCGATCCTACACTCGCTTCCATCTGGGAGGCTCCGCCGGACAGGGTGGAGTCCGCCCTCTTCATTCGGTCGTTTCTCGTGTCCAGGGTTACCGTGCGTGTGGAACTCGCCACTGTAATTGGGGGATCCTTCCTGCTGCGCGGCGCGGAGGAATCGCCGGTCTGCGCGCTGTTGCGAAAGCCGTAGGCCATGCGTGAGGGAGTGATTACTGTGCCCCTTCCGGCCTGGGCCGCGTTCCGCCAGCCAGTCCTTGATGGACCACTGCTCGTGATTCCAGGGCTACCCCCCCTGCTTGCTAAGCGACCGGGTAGGCGAGGTTCCAGTGCAGGAGCTTGCACTGCCAGCAGACCACCATTCCAAAGAAGTTGGAAGGTTGAGGGATGCCGATCTTCCTCCAATGGCCCGGCTAACTGCCCCCTTACGGTCCCTGGACGGAGGGAACTCGCCTGTGTGGCAGCAGTGACGGCAACCGATGGGAATCCGAGGCCTCCGTCTGAGAACTGAAACGCTAGGTTCACGCCAAGCACATTGCAGATTGGGGGCCAAACCGTTCGTTGTGGGTCAGGGTGAAGCTCCCGTAGCCAGAACCGCCGCAGGCATCGCAGGGAGACGAGGACAGGAGTGCCAAGTTGATGAGATTCGGGCGACTAACTCTCGCCGCTGACGAATAATTGTCAGCCATTCCAATGGGCCTTCCAAAGCGTTCTGCCGCGGTTCAGGGGTTGATGGCGTATGGACTTGCCGGAGGGCCAGAATCGAAACTGGCGAGCCACGGCAGTCCGAGTCCCGTTTGGCTGGTCGATTGCTAGCGACATCGTGAAGGAACCGACACGTGGATCCACTTTCAGCCATTCTTGCAGCGGGCATGGACACCCGCATGCAAACTCTCGATCTCATTGCTAATAACATCGCCAATGCCTCATCACCCGGCTATAAAGCAGACCGTGAGCGCTTTTCGAGCTACCTCTCAGCAGCAGCGGCCGAAGCTGTTCTGGCAGGAGAGAGCATCGCGCTTTCAGAGATGCCGATGATCGAGGATCGCTACACGGATTTCCGCCAGAGCAGCCTGCAGGAAACTGCAACTGACACCGATATTGCTCTTGTGGGGAGTGGCTTCTTCGCCGTGGAGACCCCGCGGGGGACACGCTACACCCGGGCAGGCAGCTTTCGGCTTTCAGCCGACGGGGAGCTGCGTACGAAGGAAGGCTACAGGGTGCGCAATCTAGAGACCGAGTCACCCGGCAAACTGGCTGCGGACCCGCAGCTACCGGTGCGGATTGATGCCCAGGGCGGGCTTTGGCAGCAAAATCGCAAGCTGGGCCGGCTCGACCTTACTGTCTTCAGTCGGCCCGACCTGCTGCGTAAGGAAGAGGGAGTGTACTTTGCGGCCCTGCCTGGAATGACTCGGTTCACGGCAAGTGCAGCGGTTTCGAGCCGGACCCTCGAATCCTCCAACGTGGATGCGGCGGCCGCTTCGATGCAGTTAGTGAGCGCCAGCCGTGAATTTCAAATGCTCAACCGGGCCTTCAACGTAGTGGCAACAGCCCGGCGCGGCGTGATAGAGCAGGTAGCTAAGTGGTGAGAGGGTGACGAAAAAGCGCATCCGGCAACGAACTGAGTCAGGAAGCATGCCAAGGGGCATGAAGCGAACTGGACTCTGGCAGCGAGCTGCAGTTCATTGGCACAGCCTGCAGTTCGGATGAGCGGTACTTGAGATGAGTGGTTTACGGTCCCCAAATTGAAATAGTCCCCGGTTTTTCAATAAGCTAACCAGCCCGAGCAGGCAGGACAGCGAAAGGAGCAGACATTGATTCGAGCACTCTATAGCGCAGCAAGTGGGATGCACGCGCAACAGACCAATGTCGATAACATCGCGCACAATCTTGCAAACGCAAACACCGTGGGCTTCAAGATGCGGCGCGCGCAGTTTCAGGACTTGCTGTATCAGAACGTGATCCAGCCCGGCGCCAGTGCAAATGCGCAAGCAATGGTACCTACAGGCTTACAGATCGGTTTGGGGACACGTGTGATCTCAAACCAGATTCTGCTAAACCAGGGCAATTTCACCATGACCTCGAACCCTACCGATCTGGTGATCGAGGGCAACGGTTTCTTCGCCATCCGGCAGGCCAACGGCCAGATCGGATTCACGCGAGCGGGGAACTTTCATCTTGACCGCGATGGCACGCTGGTCACGCCGGAGGGTAATCCTCTCGATCCGCCGATCACGATTCCGCCGGACGGTCGCAACGTATTCATTGCCCCGGATGGCGTGGTTACGTACTCGCTGGCGGGGCAGACTTCTTCCAATCAGGCAGGACAGATTCTCCTAGCGATCTTTCAGAACCCGGCCGGTCTGAACAGCCTCGGCAAGAACTTACTGATGCCCACCGACGCCAGTGGCGACCCGGTATTCGGCCAGCCTGGTGGAGCGGAGGGTGCAGGAACCCTCCTGCAAGGCTACCTGGAGCAATCCAACGTGAGTCTGGTGGAGGAGTTCATTGGGCTCATCACCAGCCAGCGCGCCTACGAAGCCAATGCCAAGGTAGTTCGGGCCGCGGACGAGATGTATCAACAGCTAAACAATCTTGGGCGTTAGGCAGTGAAGGACACAGTGACCGATTCCCGAAGTACTTGCCGCGCAGCGTGCATGCGCACGGTGGCTGCGATCGCGATGCTGGCTGTTGTGGCGCTATCTTCCAAATCGGCAACGTCCTTTGGACCAACGACCTCACCTGGCTCAACTTCAAGCAGCCAACCCTGCCTGGCAGTGCGCGGCGCAAGGGTACTGGCGGGCGAACTAGCCGGACAGGACAAGCGATTCGCGTCGCTGGCAGCCGACTATGATCTTGGTTATGTGCCTGCCCCTGGCACGCGGCGCGTACTTCTGGCTCCTCTGCACGGAGACGTCTCCCCGGAACAATCTCTTGGCGCAGGGGCGCTGGAGTCGGAAGTGTGCATCAAGCGAGTGGAGCGGCAGTTGACGCGCGACCAGATCGCAGCTGCGCTGGAACTCCCTGGGTTCGGTGCGGTAAGCGCGGAGATCGTCGCCTGGCAGGAAGGACTCTTCCCCGAAGGCCGTCTGCGTATGCCCGCCACGGGCATTGTGCCACCAGCGCGTGGGGCGCGCGAGGTGATTTGGCGCGGGTTGCTGGAATTTGAACCGGGGCGCAGCGTGGCACTGTGGGCGCGTGCGCGCTTGGGACGGGAAACGCCCTGCGCACGCTGGAAGCACGCTGTGAGGCGTGGTCAGCCCGCCGACGTGGATGCTCTGGAGCATGCGCCTTGCGATGCGGCGGCGATAGTAAACGGTGTTCTGCCGGGCCTTGCCGAGGCGGCGCCAGGGGGCAGCCCGCGAGTTTTGGTCCGCAACCTGCCTGCGGGCGCGTGGCTGCAACAGGATCAACTGACCCAGGAACCGGTATTGAGGCGCGGTGAGCGAGCCTCGCTGACCGTGCGAAGCGGCGGGGTATCTCTCGCCTTGCCAGTAGAGACCGAACAGGCAGGTGCGGTGGGTGAACGGATTTGGGTTCGTTCCGTAGCACCATGGGGAGCAGGGTCCGTCGCGCATGCCCGGAAGCGGGTGCGCGCACTGGTGACAGGTCCGGGGCAGCTAAGGCTGGATGCCGACGCATCCGCAAACGGCAACCGCTGAAAGGGGAGATGGAGGTGCAATTCCGATGAAACACTGCCATTTGGGCCTGGAGTCTGTCAAATTGCCTGGCGTTGCGTTCCGCACGTTGCTGGTGATGGCGTTGGGCTTGCTGCTAGCCAATCCGATGGCGGTTGCACAAAAGAAAAGCAAGAAGGACGCTGAGCCAGAGAAGACCCCGCTCGACCACTATCTGGAAGAAGCCATGTCCCGGAACGCCTCCGCCCCGGCGTTTTCGTCGCCAGGCAGCATCGTATTGGCGGCAGGACCAATGGCTGATCTCGCGCGTGATCTGAGGGCCGCTTCCGTGGACGATGTTGTCACCATCCTGGTGGTGGAGCGGGCCAGTTCCGTCACCAGCGGCACAACGGCCACGGAGCGCACGACGAAGGCACGCGCCGGTTTTGACGGGCTGTTCGGGCCACAGCCACCCACCAGTTTCCTGGGTAACGTCATCGGCTTGCAGGGCAGCAGTTCGCTAGATGCCGAGGGCGCGACAAGTCGCCAAGTGGCAGTATCCACCACAATGTCGGCACGGGTAACGCACGTACTGCCCAATGGCAATTTGGCCATCGAGGGCATAAAGCGTGTGGGCATTAATGCCGAACATCAGGAAGTGAAGGTACGCGGCGTCATTCGCGCAGTAGACTTGGGCCGTGCCAATACCGTCACCTCAGACCGGATTACGCAACTGGAAGTGACTGTGAACGGAAAGGGCGTGGTGGCGGATGCCATCAAGAAGCCCAATTTCCTGGTGAGTCTGTTTGGCAAGTTCCTGCCACTCTAGGAATCTCAATGCGTTGCGAAACAAATGAGAGATCCAGATGGAATCATCCCCAGTGGTTATCCCTGCTGGTGGCGTTTGTCCTTTGCGGTACGCCGCTGCCGGCCGAAACTCGCATCAAGGATCTGGCGGATATTGAAGGGATCCGCGAGAACCAGTTGATCGGCTACGGCCTGGTGGCGGGCCTTGCCGGTTCGGGTGACCGCTTCCAAACCCAGTTCACCATTCAGACGATTCGCAACCTTCTCGACCGGATGGGGCTGACGGTTCCCCAAGCCTTTCTGCGCGTAACCAACACCGCGGCGGTTATGGTAACCGCCACACTGCCCGCGTTCTCGCAGCCCGGCACCAAGATCGATGTGACCGTAGCGGCCATGGGGGACGCCACCAACATTCATGGCGGCGTCCTGTTGCTAACGCCTCTTCGAGGGGTGGATGGCCAGGTCTATGCGCTCTCACAGGGTCCCGTGGTGACGGGTGGCTTCGCTGCGGGTCGCCCGTCGCTCGGCACGGTTTCCTCTCTCAACCACCCCAATACTGGCCGCGTGCCAGCAGGCGGAATTGTCGAGCGTCCAGCACCGTCGGTGATGCCCGCGGCAGAAGTGCGTCTACAGTTGCGCACGGCGGATTTCGCCAATGCGGCGCGCATTGCGTCCGCAATTAACGAGAAGTTCAAGAATGGCGATCGGCCCGTGGCGGTTGCGACGAACCCGGCCTTGGTTGCGGTGACTACGCCAGCGGACCAGCCCGGAGGATCTGCAGCATTTGTTGCCGAGTTGCAGGCGCTACGCATCGAAACAGACCAGGCAGCGCGCATCGTGGTAAACGAACGTACCGGAACCGTCGTTGTGGGTTCGCAGGTACGAATTGCGCCGACCGCAATCATGCATGGCAGCCTGAGTGTTGAGGTGCAGACTCGGTTCGAAGTGTCTCAGCCCGCTCCCTTCGCCCAAGGCACAACTCAGGTGACGCCAGATGTAAACGTAAACGTCCGCGAGGAGCAAACGCGCCATGTGGCCCTCGGCAAGGACGCCACCGTCGAGGACCTGGTGCGCGCCTTGAGTGCGATCGGCGTTACCGCTCGGGATATCATCTCCATCCTCCAGGCCTTGAGGGCCGCAGGGGCGTTAGAGGCGGAGCTGGAAGTGATCTAGCCGGAAAATGGCGAACAAACTTGCGATCGATGGTGATAGGTGCTTCATGAAAGTGATCCATCCAATGTGGCCTTCGCGCATCTACAAGAGGGAAGAGAAATGCTTGGCGACGTAAACATCGTAGGTCCGTGGGAGGACGGCGGGCTGCAGACTAGGCTCGCTTTGCACTCGACGCCACTGCCGGAAGCTAGTGAACTGCGCCACGTCGAAGGTGCCAAGGAGCAGGCCTACCAGATCGCGCGGCAGTTTGAAACTCTGTTGATCGAAGAAGTGATCAAGTCCGCTCGGGTGGCCGGCGGCGGCTGGCTGGGAGACGACGCAGATTCCACCTCCGAAAGCGTCGCCGAAATGGGTGAGCAATTTCTTGCTCGCTCGATCGCCTCCGCGGGAGGTCTTGGGCTCGCCGCCCAGTTTGCACCCCTCCTCCACCGAGACCTAACCAGGGTGCCAGCATTGCAGTCTTCCCCAGTCCCCGCGGTCGCCTCCGCACGTTAATCCACACTGGTCTGTGTTCTGAAGAATTTTCGCGAAAAGTTATCCACACTTCCTGCCACCAGCTTGTGGAAATGATGAGAACATCCCCGCGCATCCCTCGGGGAAGCCTCACGGACGCATGTGCTTGTCGGAGATTTCGGATCCACACCCTGATTTTCTTCCGGATTTCCACTCCGACAAATAGAGTGTGTTCTGTTTCCGGGGGGCTTGCACGGAAACCAGTCATCCTGGAGAATCTGAAGAGCCGTGTCCTCAAGCCAGCAGTCTTCCGTTACCTACGAAAAGGGACTTCCCGCCAGGGTCGATATTGAGAGGCTTGTCCTGGGTTGCGTCTTGCTGAACGAGGCAACCTACGTCCAAGCCGCCGCGGTGCTGCGCCCCGATGATTTCAGCATCGAGAAGCATCAGCGGATCTTCACAGCGATGACCGACCTCTATGAGCGCAACGAGAGGATCGACCGCATCACGGTAGCAAACGAACTGAACCGCCGAGGGTGGCTGCAAGCCTGCGACGGATTGAGCTACCTGGTTTCGCTCGACGATGACCTTCCGCCCATATTCAACATCGACAGCTACGTACGCATTGTGCGCAAGCAGTCGACGCTGCGACGGATCATCTACGCCTCGCAGAACGTGATCGATCGCTGCATGAAGGCTGAGGAAGATCCCGATCTGCTGTTAGCCGAGGCCGAAGAAGACCTCCTGAAGTTGAGCACGGAACAGCAGGCATCCGATTCGCTGAGATCCACAAAGGACATCATCCTCAGTTACCCGGGCGGCATGGACGCAATGCTCGACCCCGAAAACCGCGTAGCCGGACTCAGCACCGGATTCACTAGGCTGGATGAGGTTACGGGCGGATTGCGGGGTGGCCAGTTGATCATCATCGCGGCGCGTCCCGCGATGGGCAAGACGGCCTTTGCACTAAACATCGCCAGCTACGCGGCCACCAAGTTAAGGAAGACGGTTGCGGTATTCTCGCTCGAAATGTCGAACGAGTCTCTATTGACACGATTGCTTTGTTCGATGGCTCGAGTGGACGGCCAGGCTTACATGGCCCGGGCTCTAAAAAAGGACGATCTGCGCCGACTGCAGATGGCAGCGCACGAGCTTTCCGAAACCAACCTGCTGCTGGATGATTCCTCCGGCATCAACCTGATGGACATGCACTCCAAGCTGCGGCGCGTGAAGGCCGAGCGCGGCCTAGATCTGGTGGTGGTGGACTACCTGCAGTTGATGAGCGTGCGCGGCAAGACCGAGAATCGGGTGCAGGAAGTCAGCCAACTCTCGCGGAACCTTAAGCTGCTTTCCAAGGAATTGAACGTCCCGTTCATTGTGCTTTCGCAGTTGAGCCGCGCCCCGGAAACCCGCCAGGGCGACCACCGTCCGCAACTCAGCGACCTGCGTGAATCCGGGAGCATTGAGCAGGACGCGGACGTCGTCGGATTCCTCTTCCGCGAGGAGTACTATAAGCCCGACAAGGCGGACTTGAAGGGCAAGGCGGAGTTCATCATCGCTAAACAGCGAAGCGGGCCCACGACAACCATCAAGCTAGTGTTCCTGAACCAGTTCACGCGCTTTGAGAACTATACCAGCGACCTACCGGTGGAAGGCGACCTACCGCCCGGCGCAGGATATGGCGGTGGCGACGATATGCCACCTTTCGACGAAGGCTACTAGTTGACCATAGGTGCGCGGGCGGGCGGGCCCCCCGCAGCATCCGCCGTAGGCCGCCCCGGATGGCCGTCGTTCGCGATACGATCAGTCTCAACAGGGAGACTTGTTCGTATGCCCACAGCCCGCTTCCTTCTCATGGTGCTTCTGGTGGCTGCAATGGCCCCATCGGTCTTCGCCACCGACGCCACCATCCTCGTTTACACGCGCAACTACACGCCCGATGGCAAGGGATTTGTCCACGACAACATTGCTGATAGCGTAGCGGCTGTTCGTAAGCTGGCAGAAGAAAACGGGATCGCCGTGGAGCACAGCGACGATCCCGCGATCTTTGAAGCCAGCAAATTGGCGAAGTTCCAAGCGATCGTCTTTGCCAATTCGAACAACGAGGCGTTTGCCAATGACGAGCAGCGGAGCGCCTTCCAAGCCTACCTACGCGGGGGTAAGGGCTTTGTGGGTATCCATTCGGCAACCGGGTCTGAACGTACATGGCCCTGGTATTGGGCCATGCTCGGAGGAAGCTTCGACTATCATCCACCCATGCAATCGTTCACAGTACGGGTAACCGGTCCCCGGCATCCTGCCACCACGCAGATTCCAGCTAAGTTCGTCGTAGAGGATGAGTGCTACTTCCACAAGAATATGAACCCTGCCATCATTCCGCTGCTAGTGGTGGATCAGACACAATTGCGCGACGAGAAGCGCGCTGATCGACGCCCAAACGATTTCGGGACCGCGCTTCCCGTGGCGTGGTTTCACCATTTCGAAGGCGCCCGTGTTTTCTACACCGGGCTCGGACACAAGAAGGAACACTACAAAGACCCTCGCTTGCTGCAGCAGATACTGGGCGGCATCCAGTGGGCCATTGGCAACGCCACCGAGGAGGCATCGCAATGAATGTGCACGATTCCACACCCAGCACGGATACGCCAACCGACGGGGGGTCACGACGCGGATTCCTCAAGTCGACGGCAGTGGCAGTAGTGGGTTTTCCTACCATCGTTCCCGCCACGGTTTTCGGCCAGACCGCGCCAAGCAACCTGATTCAGGTGGCGCAGATCGGCTGCGGCCGCATTGCGCGCTATTCCGAGTTTCCTGGCGTCTTCCGCAACAGCGATCTGGCGCGCTTTGTGGCCGTGGCGGATGTTGATCGCGTGCGCGTGGCCGATGCCAAGACCATGATCGAAGAGGACTACTCGCAGCGCTTCGGCAAAGCGAAGTACAGCGGAATTCGCACATTCGCCGACTACCGGGAGCTATTGGAGGATCGCCGGATTGATGCCGTTTGTATCTCCACACCCGACCACTGGCATGCGCAACCGGCCATGGAGGCAGCACTCGCGGGCAAAGACATCTATCTGCAGAAGCCCACTTCTCTGACCGTTGAGGAAGGCCGCCACATGGCGGATGTGGTGAAGCGAACCGGGCGTATTCTGCAATTGGGCAGCCAGCAGCGCAGCGACCTCCAGTGGCGGCTCGCCTGCGAACTGGTTCGGAACGGCCGCATTGGGGCCATTAAGGAAATCCTGATTGGCTTGCCGTATGACCCGGCCGGGGGCAGCGTTGCGGAGATGCCCGTTCCCGCCGACCTCGACTACGATTTCTGGCTTGGTGCCACTCCCAAGGTGCACTACACCGAGGACCGTGTGCATCCGCAGAAGGCCGACCTTCAGGCACGCTACGATCGTCCAGGCTGGCTGCGCTGCGAGCAGTTCGGGGCAGGCATGATTACCGGCTGGGGTACCCACCATGTGGACATCGCGCATTGGGCGATGGATACCGAATACAGTGGCCCCACCGAAATCACCGCGCATGCGGAGTTCCCCGCCCCCGGCTCCGGCCTCTGGGACGTCCATGGCAACTACCACCTGCGGATGCAGTACGCCAACGGCGCGGCGATGTACATCAGCGACTACTACCCGAACGGCGTCCGATTCATCGGCGACGAAGGCTGGATCTGGGTGACTCGTGGCAAGTACACACAGGGCGAGCCTGCACCCGGCGCCCGCAGCAAAGTGCTGGACGCGCATGATCCTCGGATGCTTCGCGAAGGGCTGAAGGCAAGCGACAAACGCCTGCACGCCAGCCCGCGGAACGACCACCACCGCGACTGGCTGGACGCCATCCGCTCACGCAAACAGCCAGTGACGAATGCCGAAGTGGGGCATCGCTCCTGCACCGCCTGTCTGCTGGGACACATTGCCATGCGGGTACATGGCCCGCTCGAATGGGATGCCACCGCGGAGCGCTTCCGCAACAGCGAGGAAGCAAACCGGATGCTTGCGCGCGAACAGCGTGCGCCTTACGGTTCCCACGCGGTGCTAAAGAAGGCAGGCATCAATCTTCGTAGCAGTGCGTAGGCATCCGAAACCCCATGCGTTATTGCTCCAGGTTGGCGGATAGCTGCACTGCTGCGTCTTCTTGCACCTTCACGCTTCGCTCGACGCGGCGGCCATCGCGTTCAATTACAATCCGATAGTCGCCAGGAAGCAGGCGTAGGGTCATGGGAGTAGTGCCATTCTGCCGCTCGCCATTCACCAGAACAGCGGCCCCAATGGGAGTGCTTGTGACACGGACCATGCCCACTACCCGTTCCAGCTTTAGATTGGCCGTGCCACCGTAGTTGGTCACCTCAAGTGCCCGGATTTCGTTCCGATACCCGGCCATGCGCGCTGAGTAGGTATGGCGGCCGACGGCGATCTCCAGGCTGCAGGGGGTTTCGCAACTCAAGCTGGACGTCGCGTCCACGGTAATGCGCGCACCCGGCGGATCAGTCATGAACCGGGCGGTGGCAAGCCTCTCTCTGGGCGGCGAAACCTGGCGTGCGGCTGGCTTCGTGTCGGAGGGGGCGGGCAAAGCGGCAGGCGGTGCTGCTTCGGTAGCGAGCGCTGGCTCTTCGACTGCGGGTTCGGCGCCACCTGTTTCTGTTGAGGGTACGGCTGTATCCGACGTTCCGGGCGCAACGCCGCCCGCTGAGTCCACGGCATCCTGCGTGCTGCTGGTGAAGGGCTGTTCCGCGGTGCCGACGCCCCCATCCTGTGCCCCACCAGTCAGTCCGGCAGCCTCCTGAGTTGACTGTTTGGGTGCCAACAGGCTACCCCCTCCCATCCAGTAATAGGCGGCGCCGAGAGCTCCACCTATGACAAGAAAGGTGATAATCGCGAGCACTACACTGCGACGCCGGCGCGCCCGTTGCGCAACTTCCTCTTGTTCCACCGTGCGAAGCCATTCACGGGTCTGCGGAGGAGGTCCCTCCACGGTGGCCGCGCTATCCATCGGGGCTCCTGTAATGAAGCCAGCTTCCGCTGCCGGTGCCGGGCCTCCCAATGCAGGCAGAGGGCGCGAAGCCATTTCCCGTACCGGAGGCGGCGTGGCAACGACCGGCGTGGGCTCAACCACAAGCGCAGGCGCAACGGCGGGAATGGGCGGAGCGGCAGGCGCGGATGCCGGCACGGGAGGAGCAACCGGTGGCACTGCTCCCGCTGCGGGCTGGTCGTGTGCCGTGGGCAGCGTATGGCTCATGCCGCGCGGCAGTGCGTGCCAGCCTATCGCTCGTCCACACGCGTCGGTAACCGCATCCACGAATGAGATGCAGTTTGGGTAGCGTTCTTCCGGTCGTTTGGACAATCCTCGCTTAAGTACCTCCGCCACTTCCTCACTCAGAGATGGATTCAGGAGCGTGGCATCTGGCAGCGGTTCGTGCGCGATTCGATAAAACAGCGACGCCAGCGAATCCGCGATGAACGGCTTCTCACCGGTAAGCAGTTCGAAGGCGATCACACCCAACGAAAACTGGTCCGCGCGGCCGTCCACGCTGCGCCCGTCAATCTGCTCGGGCGACATGTAGTCTGGTGTACCCAGCATTGCGCCGCCTTGCGTCATGCTGCTGGCATAGGTAATCTTTGCCACGCCGAAGTCGGTTATCTTCACACGACCCAGGGGGGTAACCATCACGTTCGGCGGCTTCACATCTCGATGCACAATGCCACGGCTGTGGGCGAAGTCCAGGCCGCTCGCAACCTGACGAAGCAAAGAGAGCAGCGCCTCGCGAGAAACCTCGCGGCGGCGGTCCAGCATTCGCTCCAGGCTGTCTCCTTCGACGTACTCCATGGAGATGTAGGAGATCTCATCGAGTTCGTCGACGTCATAGATGGTGACAATGTTTTCGTGGGAGAGGCTGCCCGCCGATTGCGCTTCGCGAATCAGCCGCTCGCGCAGCCTTTGCAGCTTCTCTGCGTCGGCGAAATCACCCAGGCGGATGGTCTTCAGCGCCACGGCGCGGCCCAACCGGGTGTCGCGCGCCAGGTACACGATTCCCATGGCACCGCGCCCCAGTTCGCGTTCAATCTCGTATCGCCCGATATTGTGCATCCGCGATTGCATTGTAGCCTTGACGCCCTATCCCCCGCATCCTGCCTCCCGGCTACGGCCATGAAACTCGCGCGCAGGACCCGCAAAACCCATTGCTACAATGAAATCTCATGATCCAAACGCTCTTTGGTTCCGTCCCGCAAGAGCCCACCTTCCTTGAAAAGCTACAGCAGGGCATAAAAAAGACGCGAGAAGGCTTCTCGCAAAAGCTCGAAGATCTGTTTGCCGGGCGTAAAGAAATTGATGCCGATCTTCTGGATGAGCTCGAATACGTGCTCATCGACGCGGATATTGGCGTGCGCACCGCCAACGAGATTCTGGAACTCGTTCGCCAGAAGCTCGACCGCAAACAGTTGAAAGATATTGATGAATTGCGTTCCGTCATCCGCGAGCACCTATTGGAAGTACTGCGCTCTCCGGAGCGCCCACTGCCCCAGGTGGCCAATCCTCCCGCGGTGGTGCTGGTGATCGGCGTAAACGGTGCGGGGAAGACCACGACAATTGGCAAGCTGGCTACCCGCTACAAGAAGGAAGGGCATAGCGTGCTGCTCGCCGCTGCTGATACTTTTCGTGCGGCTGCCATTGAACAACTTGAGGTTTGGGGACAACGCGCGGGCTGCGACGTAATTCGCCAGAAGCAGGGCGCTGACCCCAGTGCCGTGGTCTACGACTCCATCCAGGCAGCGAAGGCACGTGGCGTGGATTACATCATCGTCGACACCGCCGGACGGCTGCATACAAAAGACAATCTGATGGCGGAACTCGAAAAGATCACACGTACCACCAAAAAGCTCATTCCAGACTCGCCCCACGAGGTGCTACTGGTTCTCGATGGCACCACCGGCCAAAATGGGGTGGAGCAGGCCAAGCGCTTCACAGCCACCGCCGGGGCGACAGGCATCATCCTTACCAAGCTCGATGGAACGGCAAAAGGGGGCGTGGTGGTGCCAATTGCACGGGAACTGAACCTTCCCATTCGATATATTGGCGTGGGGGAGAAGATGGATGACCTGCTTCCCTTCGACGCAGACGAATTCATCAACTCGATTTTCCGGAAATAGCGGGTCCATACGCCCATGAACGACGACGCCAGTTATCTGCGGGAGGCACTCCGCCTCGCCGCTCTCGGACGCGGACAAACCAGCCCCAACCCAGCCGTAGGCGCGGTAATCGTGCACGATGGCGAGGTGGTGGGCCGCGGTTTCCATACCTGGAAGGGCATGCAACACGCCGAGACGCTCGCCCTGCAGGAAGCGGGTGAACAGGCCAAAGGAGCCACCGCGTACGTTTCACTGGAACCTTGTTCGCACGCCGGCCGTACTCCGCCTTGCAGCCAGGGGCTCATCGATGCGGGTGTCGCCCGGGTGGTGTGCGCAATGGAAGATCCCAACCCTCTCGTGAAGGGCCAAGGGTTTGCCGCGCTCCGTGCCGCCGGTATTCAGGTGGATCTATTGCCGGAATTCACCGCTGAGGCCGCACAGCTCAACGAGGCGTTTGTGCATTTTATGCGTACCGGCCGCCCCCTGGTAATCTTGAAATCCGCGGTTACACTGGATGGAAAGATCGCCGCCCCCTGGGACAACTCTGGCTGGATCACCAGCGAGCGCGCCCGCGCCCACGTTCAGGAATTACGCCATCAGTGCGACGCAATCCTGACGGGCATCGGCACACTGCTTTCTGACGACTGCCTGTTGACTGACCGGTCCGGAATCGAGCGGCCGCGGCCGCTCCTGCGCATCGTGGTGGATTCCCTGTTGCGTACACCCGCAGAGTCGAAGATGGTGAAAAGTTGCCAAGGCGATGTACTGATTGCCACCACTTCCGCCGCGGATCCAGCACGAAAGGAACTCCTTGAAAAGGCGGGGGTTAGGGTGGTAGCCTTCGATGGCGCTCGGGGGAGAGTAAGCCTGCGCAAGCTGGTGGACTACCTGGCAAGCCAGCGCTATCTCTCCCTGATGATTGAGGCCGGCAGCAAGATCAACTGGGCCGCGCTTGAAGAAGACATCGTCGACAAGATCTTTTTCTACTACGCGCCTAAGGTGCTGGGCGGGCTGCAGAGCTTGCCGGTGGCTGGAGGCATTGGCAAGATGAGCCGTGCCGAGGCCATTGTCTTTGAGCGACTGCAACTACATCTCATCCCGCCGGACGAGTTTGCCGTGGAGGCCTACGTGGTGAAGGCCTAGTGCCCAAAGAGTTGTTGGCGCATCAAATGGATTAGGGGCTATGTTCACTGGAATCATCGAGGAAGTGGGTGCGGTTGAGCATCTCGAGAAGCGGGCGTCTGGCGCCGCGCTGCGCATCCGGGCCACTACCATCACCCGCGATGCGAAGGAAGGGGATTCCATTTCGGTGAGCGGGGTCTGTCTGACTGCCCGCGCGATCACGGCGGATGCCTTCAGTGCGGACCTCTCCCCGGAAACTCTGAACCGCACCGCCCTGCGCACCCTTCGTGCGGGCTCGCAGGTGAACCTCGAACGTGCCTTATTGCCCACCACCCGGTTGGGCGGCCATATCGTGCAGGGACATGTGGATGGCGTTGGGAAAGTGGAGTCCCTCCGCGAACTGGGCGACGGAAACTGGTGGCTGACGATCGAGATCCCCAACGATTTGGAACACTATTGCGTCTTCAAAGGTTCCATCTCGGTTGATGGTGTAAGCCTCACCATTGCGGCGCTCGAAGGGAAGCAAGTCTCCGCAGCTGTCATTCCCCACACCTATGCGAATACCACGATGCGAGAGTACCGGCGAAGCCAGCCGGTGAACCTCGAGATCGACATCTTGGCTAAGTATGTGGAAAAGATGCTGGCCGCTCGTGACATGCCGGTTACTCGCCCCAAATCAGAACTTACTGAAGAGAAGTTGCGAGAGCTTGGCTATTGAGGGCATGCGCCAACAGCCCCGTGCCCCGTCAAATCATAAACCCAATTGGCAGCAAGTAAAAAGCCCTCGCCTGCACACCCCAGGCTCTCGCATCCGTCCACGCATTGCACCCGCTTTTCTGGGCTTATATAATTACGAAACCTGTCAGGAGGTCTTTTCATAAATGCTGAAACGCTTGTTTCTGCTTGCACTATTTTGCTCCGCCTCGTTGCTGGCCCAGAATGCGGGCGTGCAGGGCGTGGTTACTGATTCATCCAAAGCTGCGGTCCCTGGCGCGACCGTCTCGATTTCCAACGTCGACACAGGCGTGTCGAGCACCGCTTCCACCACCCAGGATGGGCGCTATACCTTTCCCAGTTTGAATCCCGGACGATACCGGATGGAGTGCTCCTCCGCGGGCTTTGCCACACAGCAGGTTTCTGAGTTCCGCCTCGAAGTTGCCCAGGTGGCACGCTTCGATTTCGAACTGAATCCAGGAAGCTTAACCGAGACCATTCAAGTTTCAGCGGCCGCTGTGCTCATCAACACGGAGACCACGGAAGTGGGCCAGGTAATTGATGGCAAACGCATCCTGGAAATGCCGCTGAATGGCCGCAACTACCTGCAATTGGCGCAGTTCACTGCAGGTGCTCTACCCGGCGGCGGAGGAGGCACTGGCGCACGAAGCCGTGGAGAAGGACAGTTCGCCGCCGTTGGTATGCAGATGGCGCAGAACAACGTGCTGCTCGATGGCAACGACAATTCCTCACGCACCTCGGGTGGACCCCTCGGCTTTGAAGCGCAGCAGGTGAAGCCGCCCGTCGACGCGGTGGGCGAATTCAAGGTGATCACCAACAACATGAGTGCGGAGTATGGCTACCGGGCAGGCTCAAAAGTGCTCGTTACCACACGCTCCGGCACCAACCAGTTGCACGGTTCAGCCTACGAATTTTTCCGTAACGACAAACTCGACGGTGCGAACTTCTTTGCCAATCGTTCCGGAAGCGCCAAGCCCGTTTACAAGCAGAACCAGTTCGGCGCCTCGTTGGGAGGACCCGTGTTCTTCCCGAAGTTCTACGACGGGCGCAACCGCACATTCTTCTTCGGTTCGTTCCAGGGGACCCGGATACGGGAAGGCCAGAGCTATATCCAGTCAGTTCCATCGCGCGACATCATCGAACGACGCGATTTCAGCAACCAGCCCGCCGTCCGCAACCGCATCTTTGACCCTCTGACCACCACTGGCACAGGCGCCGCGGCGGTGCGCACGCAGTTTGTTAACAACATCATCCCCATCGGGCGGGTCGACCCCGTAGTGATGGGAGTAATCGCTCTGTACCCGGCTTCCAACATTCAGGGTTTGGATAACGCACCAAACAACTACTTCTACTCGCCGTCGAATTCGAACGATGAGAACCAGTATGACTTCCGTGGCGACCACAACATCAACGACAACCATCGGTTCTTCCTTCGCTACTCGCTACGCGACAACTTCCGCAACCAGCCTGGCACGTTGCCCTTTCCTGCAGTAGGCGGGCAGGGGCAGACGGTCGACCTCATGGGCCATAACCTGGCCGGAGCGCTCACGAGTTCCATTACCCCTACCATCCTGAACGAGTTCCGGGTGGGCTGGTCGCGCTTTAATACGGCGTTTGATGTACCCGAGACAGAGAACCGCAATACTGCGCTCGGCATCCTCAATGCTCCGATTGAGACATACAACCCAGGAGCCATGCGTGGAATGTCACGTTTTAGCCCTGGCGGCTTTGCCGAAGTGGGCACCCGCAGTTTCTGGCCAAATGTGAACAATTTGCATAACACGATGTTCAACAACTCGACATCGGTGTTGGCAGGACGCCATTCCATCAAGTTTGGCGGTGAGTATCGACGACAGACGATCTTCCGGGATGCCACGCGACTCGGTCGTGGAAACTTTACTTTCGACACGCGTTTCACCGCGCAGAACCCGAACAACGGCACTTCCCGCGGGAACACCGGCAATGGTATGGCCACCATGATGCTGGGCTGGGTAAGTGGCGGATCTTACGGTAATAATCAGGGTGAGGAAGTTTATGTACCTTACTGGGGCTTCTTCATCCAGGACGATATCAAGATCACTAACCGGCTCACCATGAATGTGGGCATGCG
>JAHCHD010000109.1 GCA_026129915.1 Bryobacterales bacterium | reverse complement strand
ACGCGAAGCCGCATCCTTTCCACCTGGAGCCCGCCACCCGCGAATGAGCAACCGGAACGTCAGCGCACCTCGAAACCGGGAACACTGACGATCGAGGAAGCCCTCGCCTACAACCTCTCGCTGCCGGTGAGCACAAACATTATCGGCGTGGATAATGTGAAACAGATTGAACAGAATGTCGCATTCGCATCGAACTTCAACCCGCTGAGCGACGAACAAATGCGAGCTCTCGAAAAACGGACGCTTCCGATTGCAAGGCAGGCGCTCTACTTCCGTCGCTGGGATATGGGAGCTTGACCGGCGTAAGTCTGTAACCTCTCGCGCGCTACTCTGGGAAAGGCACACCGCGCATCGGCGAGGTAGCCGGCCGCGGTGCGCCTGCGGTGTCAGTTCTGATATGAGCGAATTCCAGCCCAGTTTTCTATTCCAACCCGTCGAGCGCCGCTACCGGGTGCGTGAGCTCAATCGCGAGATCGCTGACTTGCTGTCGGTGGAGTTCAGCGACATCTGGGTGGAGGGTGAGATCTCCGACGTCAAGCTCTCCCGGCCTGGGCATTACTATTTCGCGTTGAAGGATGAGGACTCCGTTCTTAATTGCGTGTGCTTTCGCAATGCCGCAAGGTTACTGAGGTTTCGCCCGGAGGAAGGGTTGTCTGTTGCTGCTCGCGGGCGTGTGGATGTCTACGAAGTGAGGGGGCAGTACCAGTTCATCGTGGAAGCGCTGGAATTGCGGGGCCAGGGGGCACTGCAACTGGCTTTTGACCAACTGAAGAAGAAACTGGAATCGGAAGGGCTCTTCCGCCCGGAACGTAAGCGCCCGCTGCCGGTGCTGCCGCGGCGGATTGGCATCGTCACCTCACCGGCAGGAGCAGCGCTGCAGGACCTGCTTAGCGTTCTGGAACGTCGCTTTCCCGGGCTGCAAATTCGTGTCTATCCCACGCTGGTGCAAGGAGAAGCAGCACCCGCACAGATCGCCACGGGGCTGCGCTTTTTCTCAGAGAATCCGTGGGCGGATGTGGTGATCGTAGCGCGGGGTGGCGGCTCGCTGGAGGATCTCTGGGCCTTCAATACTGAGGTGGTGGCACGCGCCATCGCCTCCTCCTCCGTTCCGGTGATTTCTGCCGTAGGGCACGAGACTGACTTCACGATTGCTGACTTCGTGGCGGACTTACGCGCCCCTACGCCCTCTGCCGCGGCGGAGTTGGTGGTTCCCCGCAGAGAAGATCTCTCCCGAAACCTGGAAAGCACACTGGCACACCTGCAGCGAGCTTACCGTCTGTTACTGTTCGGCAAGATTCGCAAACTGCAGACGCTTGGAACAGAGCGCGCCCACGCCACGATGCAGCGACGGCTGCGCGCGGCGACGCAGCGCGTGGATGAATTGGAGTTTCGCATGCGGGATGCAATGCGGGTCCACAGCCGCCGCGCTGGCCGGCGATTCGAGCAAGCCCATTACCGGTTGATGCAGTTTGACCTGAGAGTACGCATGATCCGCATGAGGCAGGCACTGGAAACGGACACCCAACGACTGATCTCCGCCGAACTGGACATGCTGCGAACGCAGCGAACGCGAATTGACCTGCTGGGAGCGAGGCTGCACAGCATGAGTCCGCTAGCAATCCTGAATCGTGGGTACTCGCTGGCAGAACGGAACGATGGCAGCCTGGTTAGAGACTCAGGCTTGCTCCAACAGGGTGAGGCAATTCGGCTACGCTTCGCCCGGGGTGCGGCGATCGCCCGTATCGAAACAACGGAAGTGCCGCCAGGTGCTGCCGAATAGACCGAATACCGCCCCGTTGTTTCCCGGTTTTAAGGCGACAGAGACCCCAGAGATTCGTGCTACGGTGATAGTTTGCCAGGTCGATCGAAAGAACGAATGGAAACTGAAGGCGCAGTGAGCGCACCGAATTCGAGTGGCACTCTGCGTCGCCGAAAAGCCATCATCCTGGTTCTGATATGCACAGTGATTGGCGCCGCCGCGCAGCTTTTGCTGAAGCTCGGCTCCAGCACCGTGGTCACAGACTCCCTGTGGGCCACCGCATGGTCGATGGCCTTCAATTTCCCGCTAGTTCTGGGCCTCTCGCTCTACGGGCTGAGTACTGTCCTGTTCATCCATGCGTTGCGCAACGAACAGCTTAGTTTGCTCTATCCATTGATTTCTCTCACCTATATCTGGGTGACGATTGTGTCTGTGGCATTGCTCGGCGAGAGCCTTTCGTTTTGGAAAGTGGCGGGCGTGATGGTGATCGTCACTGGGGTGGCACTGCTTGGAAAGGACGATAACCGCTGATGTCCGCCACAATGAACGCGATCCTGCTTGTGCTGCTGGCGAGCTTTGTAGGGTCGTTTGGTGCGGTACTACTGAAATCAGGGTCGATGCGCGCGAACGGTGGCGTCCTCAGCATGCTGCTGAATCCACGCATCATTGCTGGTTGCTGCACCTATGTGTTGAGTTCCGTTTTCTTTATCCTGGCCATCCGGCAGGGAGAACTCTCGTTTCTTTACCCCATGGTGGCGCTGGGTTATGTGTGGACGCTCATCTGGTCGCGACTTGTGTTTGGTGAACCGTTCACAAGAAACAAGTTTGCCGGCATCGGGCTGATTCTGGTTGGCGTGGCCCTGCTGAATCTGGGTCGCCAATAAGATCGGCATCACCGGCATCCAGACGCAACGCGGTAAGCCCAGTCCCTGAGGCATCGCGAATCGGCTGTGGTGGGATGTCCCTTACCTACGCGCCCGCCGACCTGACCAGTTCCTCTTCGCCCAATTCGTCCTCCCCTTCGGGCAGGGCAAACTCGTCTATGACCTTCTTGGGGCGAAGCCGGATGCGCTTGGCGATCAACTGAGCCTTCACCTTTTCAAACTTGGCAGTGCCCGGTTCTCCTCCCAACTCCGCTACTTCCTCGTCGCGGATCTCCTGGCCAATCCACAGGTATTTTTGCAGGTAGTTACGTAGCCGATCCTGCACCATGCGTTGCTTGGAGTTTACAAATAAGTGTACG
Organism: Bryobacterales bacterium; assembly: GCA_026129915.1. Lineage (GTDB taxonomy): Bacteria > Acidobacteriota > Terriglobia > Bryobacterales > Bryobacteraceae > JACTMJ01. Next base: position 14,250 of record JAHCHD010000109.1, on the reverse strand, counting down.
ATCTCTTCGGTACCTGCCCCTCGCAGTTGAAGATAGATTTCTTCGATACGCGCACCCGGAATTGCCAGCAGGCGCTTTTCCATTCTTGCCGCGCTGGCGGGAAGCTTCTGCCAAGCCTGAACCTCTTCGGTATCCAGTTCCAGCTTTTCGGCTAGTGCAGTCCGCTTACGCGGTGTAAATCCCTCCGTAACCGTATTCAGGAAGACCGGCAGAAAGTTGCACTCCCAAACGAAATCCGGCGGCAGGAACTCGCGCAGCTTTTCAAATTTGGCCAGACTGGTAAGAGCCGCGCGGCTAATCCGGTCGTCGAATCCCAGCAATTTCAGAAAGCCCAGTTGCTCCAGCTTACCTGCGATGGCGACGCAATGGGGATCGTTGGCGATGTGCCGCAATTCGCTCCTCCGTTTGTAGGAGGGAATCATCGTCTCTACGTTGGCCAGCCGCGCATTCTCAAATTGGCGTGCGGTCTTCTCAGAAATGGTGAATCCCAGCCGTACCTCGTAACGAACCAGGCGAAGCATGCGGATGGGATCGTCGTAGAGACTGTAGTTATATGTAGTTGAAAGCTCCCTGCGTTCGAGGTCAGCCACTCCATTGGCGGGGTCAATCAGTAACCCAAGCGATCCTGGATTCAGCGAAAGCGCTATGGCGTTGATAGTGAAATCACGCCCCATCAAGTCGTCATGAATGGTAGCGGCAACCACTTTCGGTGTTCCACCCGCCTTGGGATAGGTCTCTTTGCGAGCCATGGAAATCCGCACCGACACATCACCGGGGAATCGCAAATGCGCCACATGCCGATTCTCGTCGTAACCCACCATCGCCGCACCCGCAATGTCGGTGAGTTTTTTCGCCAGCTTCAGCGTCTTGCCCTCCAGCGTGAAATCGAGATTGCGGATGGGAAAGCCACCCAACATATCGCGCATCGCTCCGCCCGTTAGGTAGATATTGAAGCCCGCATCGATTGCGGTTTGCTGCACCAGGTTCATCGCGCGGTTTTGCGCGGGGCTAAGGTGACTCTCGAGCATAAACATGTAATCGCCCATCGAAGATTCCTTCCCTCCCCAAGCCTCTTAACAACGCGCTTCTATCCAGGCAATAACCGGATTACTGACTGCGACTAGCGACGCGGATGATACTGATCGATCGTTTTCCTCAAGTGTTCCTTCATCACGTGAGTATAAATTTGCGTTGTGGAAATGTCGGCATGTCCCAGAATGCTCTGCACGCTGCGCAAGTCCGCCCCGCCTTCTAGTAGGTGGGTGGCGCAACTGTGCCTCAGGACATGCGGCGTCAAACCCGCAAAGATTCCGGCCCGTTTCCCATGGTTTACGAGTAACTTCCAAAAACCCTGGCGCGTGAATGGTCCACCGCGCGCCGTGACAAAAAGAAACTTCGAGATCCGCCCCTTAAGCAACGCCGCTCGGGCCTCTCGCAGATACTGTTGAATCCAAAGGAGGGCCATGGCGCCAACAGGAGCCACGCGCTGGCGGTTGCCCTTCCCGGTAACGGTAACCAAACCCAGGTTCAAGTCGAACGAGAGGATCTCCAAGCCGCACAGCTCGCTCACACGCAACCCAGTGGCATAGAGGGTCTCGATCATGGCGCGATCCCGGACGCCCTGGTGGGTAGAAGTATCGGGTGCCTCCAGAAGCCTGGCAAGATCCTCGCGGCCCAGCAACTTTGGCAGCGATTGCCATGGGCGTGGATTGGGAAGCAGCGCCGTGGGATCACGCTCGATTCGACCCTCTCTAACCTGGTGCAGAAAGAAATTGCGCAGAGTGGTAATGTGTCTCGCAATGGTGCGACTGGAAAGTCCCGACTGGTACAAATGATCCACGTATCGCCTGGCTGTCTCGGGCTCGCACCAGAAAACCGGCTCCTTCGAGACATCCTGGCTAACGGAGGGCTCGACTTCCGCCGCATGCTTCGGACTAGCCGGATCTTTGTCAAGGAACTGCGCAAAACGACCGAGATCCAGGGAGTACGAGGCAATGGTGTTGGGAGACAGGCCCTTATCTATCCTGCAATAAGCAAGATAGGCGCGAATCAACGCGACCGTCAGACCAGGATCGCCCATTTCCACCATGATACAATAGAGGGCAAATTGTTCGGCATGCCCCTTAGTTAGGAATGCCCGCATTGCAGAGTTCCACCGCCAAGAAAGTAATCGTTCATCGCTACGAACGGGAACCTGTTCTCGGCTATGTTCACCCATCCAGCTACCTTCAGCCTGATTTCGTAGAAATCCTTCTTGCAAATGGTGTCCTACAGCGAATTCCCTACCTGGATATCAAGCAGATCTCCTTTGTAAAGGACTTTGACTCATCAAAAGGGCAATCGGAGCAGCGGATATTTCAGTCTCGCCCAAAACTTGAGGGACTGTGGGTCCGGCTTGATTTCCGGGACGGGGACTTCCAGGAAGGGGTGCTCGCGAACAACCTTGCACTCTCGGAGGCAACTGGTTTCACGGTGACGCCGCCAAACGCCACGGGCAACACCCAGCGGATCTTCGTGCCACGAACGGCACTAAGCGCGCTTACCGTGCTGGCAGTGATGGGACTGAAGGCCTCGAAGAAGCCACGGGAGAAGGGAAGCTCCGGGCAGCAAAGCCTGTTCGGAGACGAGCAACCGCCAGCGACCTGAGTCCGAACGCGAGATTTCCTCTCAGTTCATCTGCGATCGCATCACCCTGGCGAGTTCCAGATGCCGGGTGACTTCCTCTTTCAGGTCGCTCTCGGGCATAAGCTGAAGGAAGTGCAGGAGGTCTCGTTCGGCGCTTACGTAGAGGTGCAGATTCATCTTCGTCATCGCCCGGGTGAAGTACTCCTCCGCGTTTCCGGGATCAGCCAGCAGCAGTAAATCGAGCACTCCCAGCAACTTCCGGTTCGCCTTACGGTTGATGTAGATGCCGCGGAGGTTGTTAAGCATGCGAATGAGGATTGTCCGCGAGTCTACTGGCCACAGGACTTCCGGGCGGGATGAGTAGTCGATACCCGTCATTTGTACGCCCATTTCGAAACAGTCAGTTTCGCTCAGGATACGCCCGCAGTTGAAAACATCCACCAATTCTGAGAAATCACCGTCAACCACCTTTACAAGAAAATGGCCGGGAAAGCCCACCCCTTGCACCTCGCGCCCGAGGCGGCGAGCCAACTCGATATACGCCACAGAAAGGGTAATTGGAATCCCCGTTCTGCGATCCATCACCTGATTGAGGAAGCTGTTCGCGGGATTGAAGTAATCTTCGCGATTCCCGTGGAAGCCGAGTTCGTCGAAGAAGAACCGTTGGAACTCGAGGACGAAAGTGTAACCCCTCAGTCTATCGATGGCGCCTTGGCGAAGGTCGCTCGCCCATTGGTCGAGCTGGCAGAGGTAGGGGGCAACCTCAAAGCCATCGTCTTCGAGTTGCGCCAATTCAAGCGTCGCCCGGTCGAGACCGTCGCGACTGCCGGGATGCTGCAGTATGTGGGTGAGCGTTTCCACAGAGATCCGGTTGCTGACCTGGTAGGCCGGGACGTATGAGAAGAGTGCCCTTCTTCGTTATACCCCTATCGTGCACTGCCTCCAACAGGCAGCCCGCCTCAAGAAGCAGATTGCGTGTATGGAGGTCTGCCCGTGCGTGATGACATACTCTGAGGAGGAGGTCCTGGCCCGAGCCGATCTGTGCGCATCCTATACCTATCCCCGCGGCAATGCTGGCCGACTCATAGTGGCGCAAAGCTGCGCGATTTTCATCTGCTGCGTGCCCTCGCCTCGCGAGCGACCGTGGATTTTGCTTTCTTCGCCGAGGGGAGCGGTATTTCGCTCACCGAGGAGCAGATTCCCGGTTGCGCGTCGGTGAACGCGGTACCGCGACCCGCAATGTACCGGCCAAGACACCTGCTTGGTGGATTACTGGGGCAATGGCCGATTTCCGTGCTCAACTACACGGATCCCCGCATGTCGTCTGTAGCATTGGGTCTGGCAAGAAGTTCGGCAGCGGAACGGACCAATTGTTTGCCGGTGTACGATTACCTCCACCTGGATGCCATCCACATGGCGAAGTACCCCAGGTTGCTGGCAGCGGCCGGATTCCCTCTGCGGGTGGTGTACGACTGGCACAACATTGAGAGCGAAGCCATGGCGCGCTACGGGCAAACCGTGGACTCGTGGCCCAAGCGCGTTTACGCCGGCATTACCGCACGTAAGCTGCATGGTCTGGAGCGAAGGATTTTGCGAGAGGCGTTCGGCCATGTCGTATGTAGCCAGCGTGAGCGCGAACAGCTACTGGCACTCGAGCCCAAAGCGAGAGTGGAGGTTGTGGAAAACGGCGTCGATTGCGGCGGGTTCGCAGAGTTTGCACCATCGGCACCGACAGAGGCGGAAGCAGGCAGTCTGAAGCTGGTGTTCGTGGGGTCGATGGATTACTACCCAAACATCGAAGCGGTTGTGAGCTTCGCGAACAACATTTGGCCCAGAGTGCGCGCAAAGATGGCTGGGGCGGAACTTAAAATCGTGGGAGCACGCCCGGTGGAGGCCGTGCAAAGCCTAGATGGCAAGGAAGGAATCACGGTGACGGGCACAGTGCCCGACGTAAGGCCATACTATCGAGAGGCAGTCGCTTCGCTGGTGCCATTGCGCACGGGTGGGGGAACGCGGCTGAAGATCCTGGAATCAATGGCCGCCGGAGTGCCGGTGGTCTCCAGCCCCTTGGGGGCCGAGGGACTGGAAATTGAGGACGGCACAAACATCCTGCTGGCTGGTCCGGATGACGGGGAACGCTGGATACAGCACCTGGAACGGCTTCGCGGGAGCGAGGAAGCCCGGCAATCGCTGGCCGCGGCAGGACTTGATTTGGTTCGAAGGGTCTACGACTGGCCTATCCTGGGCGCCAAGCTGGCAGCCGTTTACGAGCGCTGGTTGCTGGAGACCCGGTAATTGCTAGCGGAGCGTCTCCGAAACCTTCGCGGTAAGTTCCGCCTGAGCCATCATAGCGGTCATCAGGTCAATTGTTCCGCAATTGGGGAACTCAACCTGACGGCGCAGGAAGTTATGTTCCGTTTCGCGGGCGTATGCGATGGTGGCATCGCGAGCCTCCCGAAACGTGGCCTCCAGGTCAGCCTTCGGCTTGGCAGCATCGCCCGAGGGCGCCCATGCGGAATCAGGGTACTTATCCAAACAGGCGGCGATCACGGTGCGCATAGAAGCAGCGGCTTCCTCGTTGCGCTTCTGCCTCTCCTCACGGGATAGCCCCTCCTGCTGTTCCATAGGATGGGCTGCCGGACCCACCGTGGAATTCTGCATGGCAACTTGCAGAGTGCGTTCCAGTTGGACAAGCGCCTCCACTTTGGCAGCCGGCGATGGTGCGCCGTTTTCCCCTGGTGCGACAAACGCATCGGCACCCATCGCGGCCATGGCGTCAGTGAATAGTTTGCGAGACCCATGCAGTTCACTCATCGCCCGGTCCCTCTGACCACGGGTCGGCGGGGGCTCGGGCTGCGGGTCCTCCGGTTTGGCGCAACTGACCGAGACCATAGCAAGTCCCGCAACAAACAGGGTGGAAAGGCAAAGCAACGCAATCTTCATGGCAATTTCCCGAACCTTACTGTATCAACTCCAGACGCTTCGATTCATCTGCTGCTTCTCGCTTCCAGCGGCGCCTGGAAGAGCACGAGAATGAATCGTCTGGTACAACAGCGACCGGGGATCTCGGTGCCCTGGCTTCGGTACAATAAGGGGGTCCCTCCGGCACAAGGTGGCCATCGCGCCGCACGTCGACCCACACGGAATTGTCGACCCGCACTGAGGCTCACACTGGATATCACCACCCGGCTATGAAACGCGTCACGATCCTGGGCAGCACCGGATCCATTGGTCTCAGCACCCTGGATATCATTGCTCGCCATCCCGAGAAGTATGCCGTGCACGCTTTGGTGGCTGGGAAGAACAGTAAACTGCTGGCGCAGCAGGTTCTCCAGTTTCATCCCAATGTAGTGGTGGTATCCGGGGATCGCGTGCGCGAGGAGGTCCGGGCCGAACTGATTTCCAACGGTCTGTCTCCGTTGGGGCTTCCTGCGCTTGAAGTGGGTCGCGCCGCGCAAGAACAAGTGGCCGCCGCTACCGAAACAGATATCCTGATCTCCGCAATCGTCGGTGTAGCCGGACTACCCGCCACCTACGCGGCGGTTTGCGCTGGGAAACGGGTGGGCTTGGCCAACAAGGAAACCCTGGTTGCGGGGGGACAGCTTGTAATGCGTGCGGTTGCGGACCATCACTGTGAATTGATTCCGGTGGATAGTGAGCACAACGGCGCCCATCAATGCTTTCGGGCCGGTGAAGCAAAGGACGTGCGTAAGCTGATACTTACGGCTTCGGGTGGTCCGTTTCGGAACACTCCGGCGTCGGCACTGGCGAGCGTCACTCCAGCCCAAGCGCTAAACCATCCAACTTGGAAAATGGGGCCGCGCATTACGATTGACTCCGCGACGCTGATGAATAAGGGCTTTGAGGTGATCGAGGCCTGCTGGCTATTTGGTTTGCCGCCATCAATGGTGGAAGTGGTGGTGCACCCGCAATCGTCAGTTCATGCGATGGTGGAGTACTCGGATGGCAGCGTAATTGCGCAAATCTGCGCCACAGACATGCGTATGCCCATCCAATATGCCATGACGTGGCCGGCGAGGGAGGAAGCTCCTGTTCCCCGCATTGACTGGTCCCAGGCGCGACAGTGGGATTTTGGCCCGCCCGATCTGGAGCGTTTTCCTCTGCTTCGTTTGGCCTACGAAGCGCAAGAGGCTGGGGGCGCATCGGCCTGTGCGCTAAACGCCGCGGATGAGATGGCGGTGGAGGCTTTTCTCGCGGAGCGCATCTCGTTTCCGGAGATCTCGGCGGTAGTGGAAGAAACCTTGCAGCGAGTCCCGACACTCTCATTGGATAGCGTGGATTCCATACTCGCTGCGGATAAGTTTGCTCGTGACGTAGCGCGGGGTTTGGTGAGCGAGCGTAGCGGACGCTAGGGAAGCAATTTACACACTCAGGCTGGTGCTGGAACTAACCTGGCGTCAAACTGAAGAAAACACTCCGGGGCACTGGGGAAGAAGGTAAGAATTCGCTATGGAAGCATTTGAGAGTTTCTGGTGGCTGCTGGTTCTGCTTGGGGTAATGATCATTATCCACGAGCTAGGCCACTATTGGGCCGCTGTGCTCTGTGACGTGAAGGTGGACGTTTTCAGCGTTGGTTTCGGACCCCGCCTGTTCGGTTTCCGCCGGGGTGAAACCGATTTCCGCTTCTCCGCCATTCTTTTTGGTGGCTACGTGAAGATGGCTGGGGAGCAACCGGGCGAAAGTGAGACCTTGGATCCACGGGCATTCTCAAATAAACCTCGCTGGCAACGTCTGATAATTGTCCTGGCCGGCCCGGCAATGAACGTCCTTCTGGCCGTCGCACTGCTAACCGGGCTCTACATGACTCGGTACTACAAGCCCACCGATTCTTACTTGCAGGCGGTGATCGGCTACGTGGAAGAGAATTCTCCGGCCGCAACAGCGGGAATCGAAAAAGGCGACCGCGTGGTGGAGATCGACGGCAGGAAGAACCCGTCCTGGGACGACTTGAAGGAAGCCGAGGGTTTCAATGCCAACACCCCCATTGCTGTAGTGCTGCAGCGCAATACGCAGACCATTCGCACCACGCTGACCCCAGGCTTTGATGAAGACATCGGGATGGGAATGGCAGGCTGGCGAGAAGACAATGACGTGGAAGTGGGGCAGGTGCGTCCAGGGTCGCCCGCCGAGTTGGCTGGCCTAATGGGCAGCGACGTCCTGGTGTCGGCCAATGGAGTGCCGATTCGTTCCAGCTACGGCCTTCCCAAGTTGGTAGAGCAGAACAAAGGCGCACCCATCGAATTGGTGTATGAACGGGAAGGGGAGCGGCGCACCGTCACAGTAACGCCCCGGCAGGAGGAAGTGGACGGAAAGTCGCGCTGGCTGATGGGAGTGACCATCGCCCCAAAGCGCGAAAGGACCAGCCTCAGCTTCCTTCCCGCACTTCAACTCTCCCTGGAGACGAACGCACGCTACGCCACGATGATCCTGCGTTTCTTCAAGGGTCTTGTGGAGCGGCGGATGTCTGCGAAATCGCTGGAAGGACCCATCGGCATCGCGCGCATGTCGCGTAGCGCTGCCCGGCAGGGAGCATTTGAGTTTTTCCTGCTGATGGCGATGGTAAGCCTGAACCTGGCCGTAGTGAACATGCTGCCCATTCCGGTGCTTGATGGCGGCATGATTCTGTTGCTATTGGTGGAAATGACCGTCCGGCGAGACCTTTCCATCCAGGTAAAGGAGATGATGTTCCGTGTCGGCTTCGTCTTTCTGCTGGCCGTGATGGCCTTTGTGCTCTACAACGACATCGCCAAGCAGGCTTCCGGGGGCTAGCCTCAATGGCGGTGGTTGTCTGCGGGAGTTTACATAGGCAGGTGAAACCCGGGCAACGCTGTCTGAGTCCCGGTAACTGATGACGGTAACAATCTTTCGAACCCAAATCTCATTGGCGGCCTTGTGCCTGATGGTGGTGGCTTGCACGACTTTTGCAGGAGCGCAGCCCCGCCTTCTGGAAGCGGGCTTCAAGGTGGGCGCTCCGCTCAACGACTTGGTTAACGCTGAGCAGGACCGCACGATCCCGCTCACAACGGGCCTGATGGCCGTCGTGAATCTGCCCTTGGGCTTCGCGGTGGAAGGTAACGCACTGTACAAGCGGCTGGGATTTAAGATCGATTCCAGCAGTCTGGTGGGGGGCCGTCCGGTGGATAGCCGGTTCAACTCCTGGGAATTTCCTATCCTTCTGCGTTCGTATCCGCTCGGCCGAAATCCGCTGTTTCAACCATTTCTTTCGGCGGGCTTGAACATTCGCGCCACGTCCGGCGAGGTCCTGGGGCTAGGTCGCAATCGGCAAACCAGTTCCGGCTTGGTGCTGGCAGCAGGGGTGCGCAACGGACCGGGGCGCGTCAAACTAGCACCGGAAATCCGATTCACACGATGGGCGGATCGCCCTCCCGTTCTTACGGGACCCGGGGGAACTGGCGCCCGGCTGAATGCGAATCAGCTTGAGGTACTACTCGGGCTCACCTTTTGAGCGGCACAGGTTTTGCGCACCACCCGCCGGGATCGGGCGGAGTTTGTCTAGCACTGACCTAAACCGTCAGCAGCCGACTTTTCAAGCAATCAAGCCTACGTTTCAAGGGTGCTTCTGAGAGCGGGCTAGGCCACGATATACTGAAGGTTTGCACTCCCGCTGGAGAAACTCTCATGTTTGACCTTTTTCGAAGCCGCGCGAAGGCCGTCCGCATCATGCTGGGCGCCATTCTCACCGTAGTAGCAGCCGCCATGGTAATCACCTTGATTCCTGGTTTTGGCGGCGCTGATTTCGGCGCCAGCGCGCAGACACTGGCCGAAGTGGCGGGTGAACCCATTACAGTGAATCAACTGCGGACCACCATCAGCCAGCTGGCTCGGGGCACGGACATGACTCCGGATAGGATGTCCGCGATGTTGCCGGTGGCATTTCGGAACCTGGTGCAGGAGCGCGCATTGCTTTATGAGGCAAACCGGCTGGGCTTTACCGTGAGCGACGACGATTTGATTGCCGCCATCCGAAGCATCCCGGCTTTCAACAGGAACGGGCAGTTTGTGGGTGCGGATGAGTATCGCATGCTGTTGGAACAGAACGGCACCAACCCCACCCAGTTCGAAGGCGACTTGCGCCGGGAACTGGTTCGCGGCCGGCTGAGCGCCATGATCTCGCGCACTGTGGTGGTGAGTGAGGAGGAGGTGGACGAGGTTCTGAAGGAACGCAACGAGAAAGTCACTGTTCAGTATCTGTACATCGATCCCCAATCGCTGCTTTCGCAGATCACCCCCACCAGCGAAGAAATTGACACGTTCTACGCCCTGGCGGAAAACAAGGTGAGGATACCGGAGCTCCGCGACTTTGACGTGGTGCGCGTTTCGATGGAGCGGGCAATGGAGGCATCTCCTGTTCCGATGGCGGAGATCAAAGCGTACTACGACGCAAACATTGACCGCTGGCGGCTGGACGAGCAGGCTAAGCTGCGCCACATCCTGTTTTCCACTGAAGGCAAGAACGCTGAGCAGAAGGCTGAAATCCGCAAGAAAGCGGAGACGATTCTGGCGCAGGCGCGGAGCGGGGCCGACTTTGCGAAGTTGGCTATCGAGAACTCGACGGATGAGACGACGGCCAAGGAAGGCGGAGACTTGGGCTGGATTTTTCGTGGCCAGACGGAGCCGCCCTTCGAGCAAGTCGCCTTCAACCTGAAGCCCGGCGCTATAGGAGACATTGTGGAGACTTCCTACGGATTCCACATCGTCAAGTCAGAGGGCTTCGAGCCCCCAAGAGTGCGTCCACTGGAAGCAGTGCGCGACGAGATCGCCGGTTCGCTTACGCAGCAGAAGGCGGCCGAATTGATGCAGCAAACGGTGGATCGGTTGCGCAGCCAGGCGATCGGCAACGCTGCTAACGTCGAGGCAACGGTGGGGGCAGAACCACTGGCACAATTCACGCGCTACTTGGAGATCCCGAATACCGCACCGGTTGGCAGTATCGCCCCTAGCTCCATGCTGCGCCAGGAAATGAACGATCTCGGGGAAGGGCAGGTAACCACCGTGGGTGAGGCTGGAGGAGGTTCACTGGCGTTTGTGATAGTCCGACGGGTGCAGCCAGACCGGGAAGCAACCAAAGAAGAAGCCATTGATCGCACAGTCAGCATGATTAAGGATTCGCGGGCCAGGCAGATCGCAAGGCGCCGGCTGGAAGAGGCGAAAGAAGCTGTTGATGGTGGCGCTGATCTGCGAACCGTTGGGCGCAACATGGGGCTGACGTTTGGGGAAGCGCCCCCATTCACTCGCATCTCTGCGGTCGAAGGAATCGGTAATGTGGGAGAGATCTATCAAGCGTTCGATGTCCCTGTTGGCAACACGCTTCCTCCATTTCAGTCCGCGGCACGGATGTTTCTGGTAAAGGTGACGGGGCGCGAGGAGGCTAACCTGGCGGAACTCGCAAGCACCAGGGACGAAGTGCGTAAGCAGCTCAGTTCTGTGAAGTCCCAGGAGCGCCTCCAGCTTTACCTGGAGGGCGTACGGACGCGGCTGGAAAAAGAAGGAAAGATCAAGATCGACAGCCAGAAGGTGACCGCCATGATGCAGGGCGGCAGTGGAATCTAGCGATTTCGAGATCCGCGGGCGACGCCAACGCCTAGCCTCTCAGGTAAGCGTCTTCTCCGCGTTGCCAATCATCGCGAACAGGCGCGAATAGGTCGATAGCGACACTCGATTCCAATGCGGTGACCTCATGCGGAACGTGAGGTATGATTCGCAGCATGTCACCAGGCGAAAGGATGATCTCTTCGCCTCCCACCCGGAACAGCAGCTTGCCAGAGACCAGGGTGGTGGTTTGCTCGTGGGGGTGATGGTGGAGAGGCACGACGGCGCCCTCCGCCATGATTACCTGCGCTGTGGTCATCTTCTCGCCATGCCAGACACGGCGCGAAACCCGGGGGTTCATCACCTCTATCGGAACGTCTTCCCATCGAACTACTGTCATGAAGGGAGTGTATCATCGGGTGTAAGCTGAACGTGGAGCTCATAAGTAGCGACTAGCGGAAGATCCGCAATTGGCTACAATACAATTGGCTATTGCTGGAACCCCCCCGGCGGGCTCAGCAAATTCGTCCCCACTATACCTCCCATGAGCACTCTTGCCCAAAATTCCAGCCTGCTTCTTGAGAAACCAAAGTGTGAACGAGGGATCGGCACTGTTGTTCTAAGCCCTGAATCCGCAGGCGTGATCGAGGGAGTGAGAATTCAGCCCTATCCGCTTTGGCCAGACGATCGCGGCTATTTCCTGGAGGTCGTCCGGGGTGGCCAGGGAATGGTATCCGACTTTCCGCTGGAAACAATGCAAGTCTCGGCCGCCCGGAATTACCCGGGCATCGTCAAGGCATTTCACTACCATCTGGAGCAGACGGATTTCTGGGTCCCCTGTGCCGGAATGTTTCAAGTGGCGCTGGTGGACATGCGAAGTTCATCGCCCACTTTCGGGTACAAGAACACCATGTATGTGGGTGAGTTGCGCCCCTGGCAGATTCTGATTCCGCCGGGCGTGGCGCACGGATATAAGGTGGTGGGCAGGGAACCTTCCATGCTGGTTTACGTGACGAACCGGACGTACAATCCGGCAGACGAGGGGCGCATACCGTACGACGATCCGATGCTTGCTTACGATTGGGAGACGCAACACAAGTAGCCCCTTCTTCCTGCATCTCGCAGTGAAATATCATGCAGATTGCGCTGGACGGAAGTCCGCTGACGGTCGCGACCGGAGGCACCCGACGCTACACCGAGGAACTTGCAATGTCGTTGCAGACGCTCGGCGAGAATGACGAGATTACGTTGATTTGCGACCGTCCATTGCACGGTACGGCGCGCCTGTTGGCGGCAGGTGTCCAGGTTGTTGACTCTCCGGCTAACGGGTGGAGGAAACGATGGTGGAGCCTCGGCGCCAGCAGCTTGTGCCGTAAGCTGAATGCAGCGGTATTCCATGGCACGGATTTCACGGTCCCTTACCTCCACCGATGCCCCGCGGTACTCACGATCCACGACCTGTCCCCCTGGCGCTTTCCCCAATGGCAACCACAGGCTACCAGGATCCGACGCAGGACCCCGTGGATGCTACGGCTGGGCATGGCGGACATGGTATTGACGGTAAGCGAGGCAATTCGCCAGGAGACGCTGGAACGGTTTGCGCTCAGTCCCAGCCGCGTGATCGCGACGCCACTTGCCGCGGATTCCCGCTTTCGGCCTTGGCCTGATAACGTGGCCGCACCGCCATTCGCAACGGGCAGTGCGGCTTCAGAAGTCGATTGGTCGCAGCGTTACTTCCTGTTTGTGGGCACCAATGAGCCGCGAAAGAACCTGGCCACGCTGATGGAGGCATGGGCACTGCTTCGGCCGGAGGGACGACCGCGTTTGTATATCGCGGGAAGGATGCGCGAGGATGGGTTCCCCATCCCCGTAGTGCCCGGCGTCACCTGGCTGGGCACAGTAGAGGATGAGCATCTGCCGTGGCTATACTCGCGTGCAGCCGCAGTGTTGTACCCATCGCACTACGAAGGCTTCGGACTACCGGCACTCGAAGCGATGCAATGCGGCTCGCCTGTACTGGCCGGGGATGCTGCTGCATTAGCGGAATTGGTGCGGGATGCCGGCTTCCTGCTACCGCCCGGCGATGTAAGGCTATGGCGGGAATCGATGCAGGCGATCGCAGATAATGACGTGCTCCGGAACGACTTGGCGGCGAAATCGCTTCGCCGGGCAACCGCGTATTCCTGGGAATCCACCGCCCGTCTCACCAGAAGCGTGTACCAGGAGGCAGTTGCCCGATTTGGCCGCTAAGCCCAGTGCGCTCTTCCTGACTGCGGAATCGCCGTATCCCATGGTGGGAGGCGGCGCCCTGCGCTCAGCATCGGTCCTGGAATATCTGTTGCAGGGTTACGATACGGATGTGATTTGCTTCCGCCAGCCGGAGGCGGCAACCGTGGATTGGCTAGCCATTGGGGCACTGAAGAACTTGCGCGATTGGCGAGAAATTGCACTACCGGCGCATGGACGTTCAGCCATTGAACGCAGCGTGCGCAACGTGCGGCGGGCGTTCAGAGGTGTACCTCCTCTGGTGGACCGGTTTACCGGCTTTTCGGCGCAAGTGGGAGAGGCGCTGGGAGCGGCAAGATACGACGTCGCCGTAGTGGAGCATTTCTGGTGTGCGACCTATGCACCGCAACTGCGGCCTCACTGTGAACGCCTGGTTCTTGACCTTCACAACCTCGAAAGCCTGTGGCATCAGCGCTGCGCGCGCATTCTGAACCCGTTAGTTGCGCCGATTCATCACGCATTTGCGCGGGCGGCTGCGCGAATGGAGAACGAACTGTTACCGCAGTTCGACCTGATCCTCGCGACCTCGCGACAGGAATGTCAATCTGTTTCAGATCGGTTTCCGGCCCTGCAAACCACCGTGGTACCCAATACGCTGCAATGGAGAGAAAGGCCAAGCGTGCACAAGGAAGCGAGTATTGTATTCAGTGGGAACATGGATTACCTGCCCAATCAGAAGGCAGTAGGCCATTTTGCGCGCGCCATCTGGCCGGAGGTGCTGCGCGCCGTCCCGAATTTACATTGGAAAATTCTCGGTAAAGCTGCGGC
>JAHCHD010000108.1 GCA_026129915.1 Bryobacterales bacterium | reverse complement strand
TCCTTCACTTTCACCAGGTAGGTTTCCATCTCCTCAGCGTTCTTGATCCAGTTGATCTGTTCCAGTACCGCACCTTTCAGCTCTGCCACTCGGTTGGGATCGCAGGCAAAGCCTATGTTCACGGTGTAGCGCTGAACCGGTTTGGAACTGGGATTGGCGGAGGCGCTGATGCCGTAGACACCGCCGCGGTCCTCGCGAATTTCTTCACGCAGCTTGATTGCCAGAACCGACGCCATCATGCGAATGCGGAAGCGGTTCTCGCGATTGTAGTCAAAGGGGCCGTGGAAGGTGAGCGCGACGCGGCTTTGAGGGTCTACGCCCTTGCGCGCAACGCCTTTGGCGACGCCCTTTGGCAGTTCCGGCTGCAAGTTCTTGAATTTTTCCGAGCCTTCCTTCACGGGCAGATTGCCAAGGTAACGCTGGCACATTGCCAACAACTGGTCTTCATCGAAGCTGCCCACGAACAGGAAAGTGAAGTCGTTGGCGTCAGCAAAGCGTTCGCGATAGATCTGCGCGGCACTTTCCAGATTTGTGCTGCGCACATCGAAGACGGTGGGGATGCGGCGGCGCAGATTGTCGCCATACATGGTTTCCAGCATCGTCTTCTGGAAGACACCCTGGGGGGTGGAGAGCAGGTTCTGCAAACCGGCGATACGTTGCTGCCTGTACACCTCCAGCGCGTTGGGGTCTGCCCGTGGCGCGGTGAAGTAGAGATGCACGAGTTGCAGCAGGGTCTCCAGGTCGCCGGTCGCCGCGTTGCCGCTTAACCCTTCGCCCAATTCACCGATGGAGGGCCGCACCTGCACCGCCTTTCCAGCCAGCTTTTTACGGAGGGCACTTGCGTCGAAATTGCCGACGCCACTCATCAAGACGAGGGAATCTGCTGCAACGGAATCAAAATACTTCTCGTCGGGAACCAGAGACTGCCCGCCTTCGCTGAAGGCCGTGAACAACACCTCTTCCTGTTTGAAGTCCGTTGTCTTCAGCAGCACTTTCACCCCGTTGGCGAGGACCACTTCTGTTAGTCCCAATACTTCATCGCGCTTTCGGTCGCGGATGGGCGCGACAGGCAGATCTTCGCTGATCAGCGGTTCTTCCAGGACATTGTCGGCATAGGGAGTGAGGTCAGTGGCCTCGACCTTGTCGAGCACTTTGGCCAGGGCTTCCTGAGTAGGAGGGGTAAGCCCTGCTTTCTCAGGCATGGCCACCACCACGACGCGATTCTCGCGGGTGATGAGGGCTTCAGCCACCTGGTTCAGCTCCGCCACCGTGATGCCGCCGACCAACTGATTGGCGAGCTGATACTCCACCTCAATGCCGGGGGCGGGTTCCCCTTCCAGAAAGTTCCGCACAAACTCGTCGGCGAAGTCTCCGGAACTGCTGTTGTTGCGCTCCTGGAACATCTGCTCGTAGGACCTTAACAGGTCTGCTTTTTGGCGTTCAATTTCGCTCTCGGTAAAACCGTGCACACGTACCCGGGCCACTTCCGTGAAGAGGGTTTCCAGCGATTCAAGCACCTTGCCTTCCTTGGCGATGGCCTGGGCAGCGTAGGTCTGGCCCGCGCGCACCAGGCTGGCGGAGGAAATCCCAGCGGCCAAAAACGAGGCATCGGGCTGACGGGTGATGTCGGCGAGACGTGAGTTGATGGCTGCTGTAAACAAGCCGCGCACCAGCGAGCGGCGGTAGTCGCTCACCTTCTCAAAACTTTCTTCCTTGTCCTGTTTGAAGTACACCTGCACCTGGGTGACCGGCAACTCCGGGTCAGTTACCACAGCGAAGATAGTCTCCTGATGGCCGGGAAGATTGAAGATCGTGCGTTCTCGTTCGGTCTCGGGGTTCTTGAGACGCGAGAATCGCTCGCGGATCATCGTTTCCACGGCGGCGGGGTCGAAGTCGCCTACGGCCACCACGGCCATCAGGCTTGGCCGGTACCATTGCGTGTAGTAGCGGGTGAAAGCTTCCCTGGGTGCGTTGCGGATGATTTCCGGATCGCCGATGGGCAGCCGATCTTTGTACCGGGATCCCGCGAAGATCGCAGGGATGAGTTTATCGCGCAGCCGGCCCTGGGCGCCCTGGCCGGTACGCCACTCTTCGATAATGACGCCGCGCTCTTTTTCGATCTCTTCTTCCTCGAAAGAGACGGCGCCCGCCCAGTCCTCGAGGACATCGAAAGAGCGGCTGAAGATGTCGGGTTTGTCTGTGGGTACACGCAGGATATAGACGGTCTCCTCAAAGGAGGTGTAAGCATTAAGGTCCGGGCCGAAGCGCAGACCAGTGCTTTCAAGGAAGTCCACCAGTTCCTGCTTCTTGAAGCGCTCCGTGCCATTGAACATCATGTGTTCGAGGAAGTGCGCCAGCCCCTTCTGGTCGTCGTCTTCGAGGGTCGAACCCGCATTCACCGCCAGCCGTAACTCCGCCCGGTTCTTGGGTTCCGTATTGCGGCGCACGTAGTAGGTCAGCCCATTATCGAGCTTGCCCGTTCGGATGGACGGGTCGAGCGGCAGCGTAGCGTCGAGTTCCCACCGCTTTGCGGTTACGGGAGCCTGTGCCAAGGCCTGCATCGCGAGCATGCAGAGCATGAGGAAAAGGGTGAGTATGTACGGACGGCGCAGAGAGAGGCGTGGCTGCATGCGGCGAAATCCTTTTGAAGTGAATGTTTTCAGCGGTGACTGAGCGAGCGAGAACGTAATCGTTAGATTGTTTCATAGGACCGACGGATTCGCTTCCTTCCCGGTTCCGAGACAGATGTCGCCACGCAACCCGCCGGGCTTTTCCCAGGCTGCCTCGCCAGGCGTGTTCCGTGGGGCCATGCTTGCGGGGCTTTGTGGGACAGATGTTGCAGGACGGGCCGGGCGAAACGAAGCTTTTGGTATCCTCGGAACACTAAGGCTCGTCCTACATTCGTAGCCATTGGAGGAATTGCTGATGAGTAACCTTGCGCGTATTGCCTGCCTCGTTTTGCTTTGCGGCCTTCCATTCGCCACGCTGGCCGAGATGCCGTATCAAGGACCCAAGCCTGCCCAGCAGGACCTGCCTTACCTGGTTCTGGGTAACCGACTGGTGGAGACGGAAGCGTCTGAGGCTAGCCAGCAAGAGGACAAGAATCGAACCACCTTCACAGTTCGGGGCACGTCGTCATCCGCCCGCACACCGCTGGCGGAACCGGCATTCTTAATTCTGCCGGGCAAAATGCGGCCGGAATCGTTGTCGCTTTACCCCATGCGGGTGGACAAAGGGAACCGCAGTGTCTACTTCAGCGCAAAGCCGAAGAAGGATGATCCTCGCGCGATTCCGTTGCTGTTTCATCAGCGCAAGGATGGGACGACGATGATCGAATCTAATCAATATCTTGATCCGGGTGAATACTGCCTCTCGCCGCAGGGCGCAAACACGGTATTCTGTTTTCAGGTCTACTGAGAGGCACCGACTACGCACCGCGCATCGGCTAGCTTCTGCCGCCAGCCGGGCTGGTGGCGCAACCCACAGAGGTGTGCAAAGTACCTCATGCGCCTGCCCTTTCCCACGGAAGGATTCTGATTGTGTTTAAAGGAATCGAACATACGGCTATCGCTACGCCGAACCCTGAGCGTCTCGCCCAATGGTACGTGGATGTACTCGGCTTTCGCATCAACTATCGCTACGGACCCTTTGTGTTTGCGAAGGCACCCGACGGAAGCATGCTGGAATTCATCCCTTCATCCGGGGAAGTTCCCGGGCAAACACTGCAAACTCCTGGCATCCGACATTTGGCTATTGCCGTGGATGATTTTGATCTTGCACTGGAGGACTTGAAACAGAAGAACGTGAGTTGGGTTGGAGAGCCGCGTACCAGCGATGAAGGGAACCGCCTTGCGTTCTTCGAGGATGGAGACGGAAACTACGTCCACATCATCCAGCGAGCCGAATCCATCTAGCGTGGCATCTGGATTCTTTACCGAGACGTTCCGTGCGTTTCGGTATCGCAATTTTGCCGTGCTGTGGGGAGGCGCCTGCGCCTCCAGCGTGGGCACGTGGATGCAGAAGGTGGCGCAGAGTTGGCTGGTCTACCAGCTCTCAAACGACGCTTTTCTGCTTGGGCTCGACGCTTTCCTGGGAGAGATTCCCATTTTTTTGTTCACGCTGCTGGGCGGAGTGGTAGCGGACCGCAGTGATCGGCGCAAGGTACTGATCAGCTCACAGGTGGTCCAGATGTCATCGGCAGCGACGCTGGCTATCCTCTACGCCACGGGAATGCTGCAGATTTGGCATATTCTGTCGCTGTCAGTAGTGAACGGACTGGCGCAGGCATTTGGTGGTCCTGCCTATCAGGCGATTGTCCCGGCCCTCGTTCGTAAGGAAGACCTTTCGAACGCGATTGCGCTCAACTCAATTCAATTCAATCTCGCCCGCGTGATTGGCCCGCTGATTGGTGGCTTCATGCTAGTGAATTTCGGCGCCGCCTGGTGTTTCGGGCTGAACGCGACTTCGTTTTTGGTGGTGATTGGCGCGCTGCTAGTGGTATCAATCCCGGCCGGGAAGGTGGCGCCAAACTTGTCCATAATGGACAGCGTACGTAACGGACTGGGTTTCATCCGTACGCGGGAGGGTCTGATGCCCCTGATCGTGCTCTCGTTTTCGATGACCGTCTTTGGGATGTCGTTTATCGTGTTCCTGCCTGCGTTTGCCAAAGAAGTGCTGCTGGGTGGCGAGAAGGAGTTCACTTTCCTGATGGCCACCTCCGGTTGCGGTAGCATTCTGGGCGCCCTGATGGTAGCGGCACTGGCACGTACAGGCCGTGACCTACGGATGATGCTCGGTGGGCTAGTGGTGCTAGGCATTGCACTAAGCCTGTTCGCTATTAGCAGTATGTTTGCTTGGGCGGCGATCTTCATTTTCATTGCCAGTGCGGCCCTGATGGCTGTATTTACGCTGGTGACCTCCCTGGTGCAACTGCGGACTCCGAACGAGATGCGGGGGCGCGTGATGAGCGTGTACAACATCGCGTTTCGGGGCGGCATGCCGATTGGGAGCCTGCTGATGGGAGAAGCGATTGGCCATGCAGGGGTCTCGCCGGTTCTTGCGGTGGCTGGACTCGCACTGGTGGCCTTGGGCATCACCTACATTTCCATGCGACGGATGTTTCACCTGGGTGACGCGGAGGCGGCATGAACAGGGCTTTCTGGCAGCCGAATCATCGCGTCCGGCTGGCTACGGTGGGAGTGGTCCTGCTGGGGTTGGCGCTGATGGCGCCGGGGCAGACACCCCGCGCGATCTCTGACTGGAAGCGCCCGCTGATCGCCGCTCGCGACGGGCAAGACGTCACGGCTCTGCAAAAGCTTACAGCCACTCCGTCGCCCGCCGGCCACGAAGGTTCTCCACCCCTGGAGTTTCGACTCGCCCTGGCCTACTCCTATTTATCTGAGGTGCATCTTGAAAAGGGCAACAAGCCGGATGCGGCCAAAGCCGCCCGTGAGGGCATCAATTTGGCACGCAAGGCCATCGAGATGCTGCCAAAAAATGCGGAATCCCACTGGCTGTTGGGGACCTTGTGTGGGCAGGTAATTCCGGCCAATGTACTCTCGGGCCTTTCCTTTGGACAGTGTGCGCGTGACGAAATAGAGACCGCGCTGCGACTCAATCCGCAACTACCGGAAGGTTACCTAGCCCGCGGAGTTGGCAACTATTATCTGCCTCCCGCATTCGGTGGCGGCCTGGAGAAAGCGGAGCAGGATTTCCGCAAGGCGGCGGAACTTGCTCCGGGATGGGCGGATGCCCATCTATGGTTGGGACTTGTGAGTAGGCGCCGAGGCGCGATCGCGGAGGCCCGCCAACATTTGACAACAGCTCAGCGGCTTGCTCCGGACAGGGCTTGGATTCGCCAACAACTTGAAAAGACACCGAAGCCAACTCCTTAGCGGAGCAGCCAGGGTTACCGCCGCCTCCCACAAGAACCTATGTCAAGTGAGCCACCGCAACTGCACCCGCGGGTTGTTTGGGTTGGCCATGGGAGCCCCGACACCGAAGCCAGCGTCGTCTGATCCGTTTGTTGGCATCTGGACCGGTACGTTACTCTTTAGGGCCGACACCCGATCCCGAACAAGTTACGTCTGGATGCTCTCAGTTTTTATTATACCCTCAGATAACTTTTCGATGGCCCGAACTTGTCAAGCCACGGAGAATCTCGGTCGGCTGATGGGGTCTCTCGCATCAGCCAGACGAACGAGGCGTGCCGTAGAACTAGCCAACCTCCGCATCAGAACACAAGCAAGCCATTGAATTCGAAAAGGCTTTATAGATTAACGAGAGGCCCCTCTCAGAAACAATCCATGGATTTTGTCGCCTGGAATGGTAAAGACTCGTGGCCAGACGGAGGACCGAACGAGCTGGGGGGTAGAAAGGGTACTGAGTCGCGATCAGGTTTAGGTACCTAACTAAGGTGATTTCTCGTTTAATTACAACAACTTTCATGGTAGTTTGGACAGGTAGAGTCTGACGGCGACGTGTCCACGCAAGGTTGGCTGGGCCGGAACAGACCGCGAATGAATTTTTAAGGACAGGCGACTCCCATGATCAAACGCTTTGCTTTTTCCGTAGTGGCTGTAATGGTAATGTGCTTGCTAGCCATACCGGCCTACTCCGCGACAACTGTTTTCAGTCACAACTGGAACTTCGATGCTTCCGATGCTTTCCTGGGCAATCCGGACTTCTACCGCTTCCATCCCGATCTGCCGGGGACGAATGCGGCGGCGACGAGCAAGTGGACGTCTCAGGATCTTTCGACAACCGAGGGGTTGCTCGGTCCTTTTGGCAATACGCAGAGTTTCTTCACAGCCCCACTGGCCACTCAAGCGCGTGGCGTATATGTGACCATCGGAACGCCACTTGGAGCTACTTTTAATTCGGTGACGATCAGCTTCCAGCTGTGGGCACTTAATTCCTGGAACGGAAATGATACAACCTCCGGTCCGGATCACTTCCAGGTTGGCATCAGCACGGGAGGAGCGGCCCTATTCGCTCCACCCGCCAGCGCTTGCAGCACGGGTGCGGGAAGCACTTCGATCGCATGCTCCACTATCGCCAACAATGGCTATACCGGTTCCGTGACGCCCACTACCGTGGTTGCCCCGGCTGACAGAGGTTTCTTCCAAGATCCTGGGATCAATCAGCAGGGGATCGCCGAGAACGGATTTTCGATTTACGACTTTACGTTCACGGTGCCCGTGACTACCACCAACAACCAAATTACGATTTGGCTTGCCGGCTGGCAGGATCAGGATACGTTTAATGAAAGCTGGGCGATCAGCCAGTTCAGCGTTACCGCGCTATCCGGAGAGAACGGCAATGGTAACGGTAACGGCAATGGTAATGGCGGCGGCGGTGAAATCCCTGAGCCATCGACCATGGCTCTCGGAGGTTTGGGACTTCTGCTGCTTGCCTTTGCCCGGCGCAAGACATCCAAGGCCTAGAACGCCTGCAGCAGTAGATCGGCCAGATCGGCGAAAGAAAGCTGAACGAATAGATCGTTGACATCGCTAGCGAATACAGGGGCGGCTCCTTCGAGGGGCCGCCCCTATTCGCTTTTGGGGGCCGGTTTCGACGATACTCGCACCTTTCGTTGCGCTGGAGCACTGTGGTGAGACAGACTCATTCCTGAAAGCACTGTCGTTGTAAGGAGTCGCCAAGGTGAACAGGATGTCAAACCCAGATAGCCCAAGTGGTTACGAGGGATCCGAACAGAGGCCCTCCCGGCGCGCGTTTCTGCGCGGTGCCGGTGCTGCCGTGCTGCTACCGTTGGCAACCACTCTCTCATGTTCTGGAACCGGCTCTCGGCCGCCGAACATCGTCTTCGTGTTCGCGGATGATCTGGGCTGGCGGGACGTCCCGTTCCAGGGTTCTGACTTCATGGAAACGCCGCAACTGGAACGTCTGAAGCGAGAGGGGATGGTTTTCACAAATGCCTATGCCAGCATGGCGAACTGCGCGCCGAGCCGCGCCTGCATGCTCTCGGGGACATACTCACCACGACATGCCGTATACGCTGTACAAAGCACGAAACGAGGTCCGGCAGACAAGATGAGGCTGCAACCGGTGCCCAACCGACAGGAACTGGCTACGGAGATTGTTACCTTTGCCGAGGCGATGCGTGACGCCGGGTACCGGACAGGGCTGTTTGGGAAGTGGCATCTTGGATTTCAGAACGGGCACAAGCCAACGGATCAGGGTTTCGATGAGTACTTCGATTCTCGCCATCCAAACCCCAACAAGAAGCGCGACGAACCGGAAGACCCCAAAGGCGTTTTCTCGATCACCAACGCCGCGTGCAGCTTCATGGAACAGCACAAGGAACGGCCCTTCCTCGCCTATATTTCGCATCATGCCATCCATACGGACCTCGAAGCGCGTCCTGAGTCCCTAAGAATGTTTGAGGCGAAGCCGCGAGGAACACAGCACAGCGATCCGCTGTACGCGGCATGCACCTACGACCTCGACGCGGCGGTGGGCATTTTGCTCGACAAGCTGAAGGAACTGTGGCTGGAAGGGAATACGGTGGTGCTGTTTACGTCTGACAACGGCGGCACACAGAAGTCCTCACAGGAACCATTGCGCGGCAGCAAGGGTGGCTATTACGAGGGAGGCATCCGCGAACCGATGCTGGTGCGGTGGCCTGGCGTGGTGAAGGCTGGCAGTTCCTGTGATGTTCCGGTAAGCAATATCGACTTCTACCCCACGTTCCTGGAGATTGCCGGAACGAAGCCCCCAGCGGATCGAATCCTCGACGGTGAGAGTCTGTCGCCGCTCTTCCGGCAAGAAGGCGCGCTGCGACGAGAGGCGCTCTTCTGGCACTTCCCCGGGTACCTGGATGACCCGGTGATTCGTCCTCGCGATCCTATCTTTCGAACGCGGCCGGTAACTGTCGTCAGGAAGGGTGACTGGAAGCTGCACTTGTATCACGAGGAGTGGCAATTGGACGGCGGCCGGGCAGCACTGGCCACCAACCGGGCAGTGGAACTGTACAATCTCCGCGACGACATTGGTGAGCGTAATGACCTTGCCCTGACGCATCCGGAGAAGCGCGAGGAACTGGTGGATGAGATTCTCGCTTTCTGGGAGCGCACAGGAGCCACGCTGCCTTCGGAACCGAACCCCGAATACAGGCCAGACGATTGAATCGGCTGAATCCACCTTTGCATGAGGGGTTTTTGGAATCACAGCGCGGGATTTGTAACAATAAGGCGCAGCCACCCGTCCCGACACTTATTGGTGGTGTGTGATGTACTGGTTGCGCACACGATTCTCCTGCGCCTTTGGGCTAAAGGAGACAGCCCAAGTTGTGGAAGGAACCCAAGCAATGAGATTGAGCACCCCCGTACGTTGTCTACTTGTCCTGTTCGCTGGAGTTGTGTTTGCGGGAGGACTTGCCGCGCAGGTGGAGATTCGCCACAGCGGAGACAAGATTTCCGTCACGGTGGATGGGAAGCATGAGAGCGACCTGTTCCTGGCCTCCCCCAAGCCGTATCTGCACCCGCTTCGTTCCGCCTCCGGCAAGATCGTCAGCCGAATGTTCCCCATGGCAAAGCGCGAGGGCGAGATGGAAGACCATCCACATCATCGCGGATTCTTTTACGCGCACGGTGACGTAAATGGAGTGGACTTCTGGGCAAATGAGGTCACCAACAAGCGCGACAACCTGGGTGTGATTGAGCTAATCAAGGTGGAAAAGACCGAGAGCGGCGCCAATCGCGGGTCGTTGCGTGCCCGGTTCTCATGGAAGAGCCCCAAGGGCGAAGTGCTGCTGGAAGAAGACCGCACGATGGTGTTCCACAAGGCGCCTGGAAAGCGCATGGTTGATGTGGATCTGCAGTTAACAGCCAAGACCGACGTGAACTTTGGCGACACGAAGGAAGGAACCTTTGCCCTTCGCACTGCCCCCGAGTTTGAACTTGCCGGGAACCCGCGGGCACCGGCGCTTCCCAAGCGCACGGGACGCATGGTGAATGCCAATGGCGTGGAGGGCAAGGACATCTGGGGTAAGCGCGCCCCCTGGGTTGACTACAGCGCCCTCGTGGAAGGGGAGAAGCTAGGCATCGCCATCATGGAGCACCCGGATAACCCCCGTTACCCCACCTACTGGCATGCGCGGGACTACGGCCTGTTTGCGCTGAACCCGTTTGGCATTCGGGATTTCGAGCGCAATAAGGCACTGGATGGCGCCATGAAGCTGACTCCCGGCCAAAGCGTGCGCTTCCGCTACCGGATCCTGGTCCATGAGGGCGATGAGAAGGATGCGGGAATCGTAGGATTGTACGAGGCGTACAGCCAGGGCATGAGCGAGTAGTGGCCTGTTTCGAATGTTAGCCCGCGAGGCTTCCGTAAAGCGCCGGACGGCGGAAGCGGAATGTATACTCGAAGCGGGAACGGGCTTCTAACAGCGCATCGCGGGAGAGAGTAGCTACGGCGATTTCCGTTTCGATGGCGGTGATGGCAGCACCCGTAGGGTCGAGGATTGCCGCACCGCCTGGGAAGCATTGCGCAACCCCGGCGAAGATAACCTCCCCCAGGTAGTTGCAAGCGACGCCGAAGACACCGTTCTCCGCGCAGCGCGCCTGCAGGACGGGATGCGCCCAGTGATACCAGCCTTCTGGCGTGACAGGCTGAGGATCAGCGGCAAAAGGAAAGAGCACGATTTCCGCGTTCTGCACACCGAGAAGCCGGGTAGATTCCGGAAGAAACGCATCAAAACAGATGTTGACGCCGATACGGCCCAATGGGGTGTCCACAACTGGCGCTGCACCTCCACCGTTGTAGAACGGCATTTCAAAGAGAGGCACATGCAGCTTGCGCCATGCCCCATGGAGTTTGCCCTCTCCGACAAGAACATGGGTGTTGTGCAACACATTTCCGGCATGCTCCAGCATACCGGCGGCCAGAAAAACGCCGGTGGAGCGGGAGATCTCCGCCAAGCCGTGGACAAGCGGTCCGTCAATGGGCTGAGCCATGCGCCATGCTCCGGCTAGGGATTCCGCAAGCCACGTGGCGTGGTCCTGTGGCGGGTGGTTGGGGATGAATCCAGTGGCGCTGAGTTCCGGAAGCAAGACCAACTCGGCGCCTTCGGACGCAGCCTTCCTGCAGGCAGCGTGGATGAGCTCGAGATTCGCTTCAATGGCCGAGGGGAGGGTGGCTACCGCCACGGCCGCCACGGTGACGTGTTCGTTCATGGTTGCTCGCTATCTATGGCGTGTCGACCTGTGAAAGATGGATGGACGTGGACTGTGTGGCCTATCCTCCGGCCGGCGGCTTCAGCTGCATAGTGCCAGTGGGTGCCTCGCCGGGCGAGGGGCCTATAGGCCCTTTACGTCCCAGCCCTTGCGGTAGTCGCGACGCAGGAAGCGATTGGCTTCTGGCAAATTGCGGACTCGCATTCTGGTGGCGTCCCACTCAAGGGTGGTTTTTGGAAAGCGCGTGGCGAGCGGCCCCAGCAGAACCGTTTCCGTGAGAGGTCCGGAATAGTCAAAAGCGGTGGAGCACTTCGCTTTGCCGAGCACCGCATCTACGAATTGATAGTAGTGGTCGGGCGGTTCGATCTCGGGCATGGTGACGCTGGCGAAGTCCTTTTCCGGAAGCAGTTTCGGCATCCCGATGTGCTCCAGCAGCATATTGCCTTTCGTGCCGAAGAAGATAGACCCCTGTCCCGGTAGCTGGTTTACACCTGCCCGCTGCTGCACTTCCGGGGAAGGCTGAGCGTCGCCATCGTACCAGGTGACGTTTACGGTGGAGCCGTCTGTCATGGCCGTGCCGGGAAAGACGTAGTGGATAACGGCGTTGATGGCCCAGTTGTGCTCGCTGGGGGCAGGGCCTTCACTACGTACACTAATGGGCGCGGTGAGCTTCAGCGATGCGAAGACAGGATCGTAAATATGGCAGCCCATGTCGCCGAAGGTGGCCGTGCCAAAGTCGATGCGCTTCCGCCAGTTACCGGGGTGATAGTAGTTTGCTAAGAAGGGGCGCTCCGGTGCGTTGCCCAGCCAGAAATCCCAGCGAAGAGTGGTAGGTACGGGGTCGTTTCCGCCGGGGAAAGGATCGAGGTCACCCCATTTCTTGTTGCTCCAGGTGTGGACCTCCTTGATCTTGCCAATGACACCGTCCTGTAGCAGTTTCACTGCTCTGAGGTATTCAAGGCTGGAATGGCGCTGAATACCCATCTGGGAAACCAGCCTCTTCTTGCGTGCCATTTCCGTGAGCTTGCGGGCCTCGTAGATATCGTGGGTAAGGGGCTTCTGCACATAGACGGAAAGCCCCTCTCGCATGGAAGCCATCGCCTGCGGAGCGTGCATGTGGTCCGGCGTACCGATGCAGGCAATGTCGAGGTGCTTACGCTCACGATCGATCATCTCGCGGCCATCCTCGTAGAGCTTCGCATCGGGGTATTGCTGCTTCACCCGTTCGAGGCGGGCGGAGTCAACCTCCGCCACGCAGGCCAGTGTGACGTTGGGGTGTGTTGCGATGCCGTTTAGTGTCGCCCAGGCCATACCACCGCCTCCAAAACTGGCAAGGCGCAGTTTCTGAGAGGGTGGAGCGGAGATGAGGTTGCGCACGAAGAAGGGGGCGATGGCCGCGGCTTTGGCGGCGCCCGACAAGAGATAGCGGCGGCTAAGGGAAGAAGATTGGCTCATGGCGCTTCCATGATACCGAAGGGACCTGGATGGAAGTTCGCTGGAGCAACGCCGCGTCTACGATTCCATTGCCATTGGAAGTACGAGGGTAAAGGTGGATCCGACGCCAGGGCTGCTTGCGAGCTCGATACGGCCGTTGTGGGCGGAGACAATCTGCTCAACGATGGATAGGCCGATGCCGGAACCGCGTTCTCCCGATTGCTCGGCGCCGTCGGTGCGGTAGAACTTGCGGAAGACCGCCTTCTGCTCTTCCAGGGTGAGCCCCATGCCTTCATCGGCTACCGCCAGGCGCAGCATCCCGTTGTCATTGGAGGCGCTCACCTGCACCGTGGTGCCTGCGGAGGAATACTTAATGGCATTGGTGACGAGATTGTATAGGGCATGTTCGAGCAGTTCTCGGTCGCCCACAACGTCAAGGCAGTCCTCGGGAGCAGATTGCCATTTCAGCAGTATGTCCTTGCCATCGGCGAGAGGGCGGGCGCGTTCCAGGCAGATGGTAACCAGCGATTCGATGGGGAACCGCTCCATGCGCAACTCCATTTCACCGGCGGAAAGGCGCTCGACGTCAAGAAAAACCTGGATGAGACGCCCAAGCCGCTTGGACTCGCTGTGGATCATGGTTGCTATCTGCTTCTGCTTTTCGTCGCCAAGACGGTAGCGGGAGATGAGTTCACTGGAGCCCTGTATGGCGGTAAGCGGCGTACGCATTTCGTGGGTGACGTAGTGAATGGCGTTGCGGTAGTTTTCTGTTTCGCGCGTGGCGCGTTTGAGCTTGCGATCTACGAACCAGTAGCGGTGGCCAGCCAGCCCCAGAAAGGGGAGCCAGGCGCTGCCCACCAGAACGGCGGCTGAGGCGAGATTGCTCTGGACGAAGGCGGCCGGAGGCAGGATGAGTGCGGAGAGGAGCGCTACCGCGGCAATGGCGTAGGCGCGCCAATCGTCGAAGAGAGCAAATCCCCACCAAACGAATCCGGCCAGCAGCAGTGCGCCAAGCAGCAGCATGCCGGACCGGACAGGCCGGAGGAAACGACCGCTAGCGAGGGTTTCGAATGCATTGGCGTGGATCTCGACGCCCTGCATTGAACGACCGTAAGAAAATGGCGTCATGAGGCGGTCGCGGGCCGCAGAAGGCGCCGTGACTCCCAGAAAGGCGACGCCATCGCGTAAGGATCGCGCGGACTCAGGGTTGGCCAACAACTCGGCCACCGACAGTCGCCGAATACTCGACAGCCCACCCTCTTCCGAGGGTGGCAGATAGCGGATACGCAGTAGCCGTCCGGTATCGCGACGGGCAGGAATCTCGATACTGCCAACCAACAATGACGTAGGGGTTTCGAGCAGGTAAGGCTCGTCGCGCCACAGGCGCATGGCTTCCAGGCTGAGTGCCCAGTAGCGCCGCGCACCGACAGCCTTTTCGAGGGGAATCTCGCGGCAGACGGAATCCATTGGATCAGGCGCGGCGTGTACATGCCCAAGCACAGTGTGGGCGGTGAGCAGGCTGGGCGGAGGCTGCTCCCACTGTTGCGCGTCGGAACGGATCTCGGCACCCAGCACGACGTGGGGGAGGCGGGTGAGGGCGGCGCTCAGGCGCGCGTCCTCAGCGGGGTCGCCGGCATCAGCCATCGTTAAATCGATGGCCAGCACCTTTGGAGGGTGGGCGGCCAGGGCTTCTACGGCTTCGGTGACAATGGTTCGAAGACGGCGTACGCCTCCGTGCGCGCTAAGTGTGGCTTCGTCAATTGCGAGCAGAGTGGAGACCGTAGCGCGGTCCGCCTGGGTGGCGGGAAACCAACGGAAGAAGGCGTCGGCTGCGTTGTTATCCGCAAGATGCCCTAATGGACTTGCACCAGCGAGCCACACAATCAGCAAAGCCACCAGCACGATGAGGCCCTGCGCAGCACGCGGATGGCTGAGTTCGCGCTTGCCGCGGTTGGGAGACTGGGCGGCTTCGCTCACGGGCTGCAAAGCTCCTCGATTTCGTGGACTTCCTTGGGTAGTGCGGCACTAAGCACTTCACATCCAGTTGCGGTGACGAGCACGTCGTCCTCAATGCGGATGCCAATACCCTCATCGGGCAGATAGATACCTGGCTCCACGGTGATGACCATTCCGGGCGCGAGGGCGGCATGCGGCTCGTGGGCATCGTGGACTTCGATGCCCAGGTGATGGCCGATGCCATGCGGGAAGGCCGCGGAGAGCGGTTCTCTGCCCTTACCCAGAGGGAGTTCGGCGAACAGACTAAGGGCCTGCTGGTGGATGCTGCCGGGAATCTGGCGGCCCAGGTGCACCCCTGGGCGCACGGAGGCGATAACAGCCTTCTGGACGGCAAGGACGGCATCGTAGAGTGCTCGCTGCCGTTTGGAGAAGCGTCCTCCAACGGGAATGGTGCGGGTGAGATCGCCGCAATAGCCCGCGCGCTCAGCGCCAGTATCGAGGATAGTGAGTTCCCCCTTGCGGAGGGGCGATCGATTCCTCGAATAGTGAAGCACGCAAGCGTTGGCACCACAGGCAACAATCGGGGCAAAAGCGTGGCGTTCCGACCCTAGGCGCAGGAATTCATGAGTGAGATCGGCAGCCACCTCATATTCGTAGGAGGACTGCTGGAGGCTTCGCCAGGCACGTCGCTGGCCCGCGATGGTGATGGAGACGGCCTCACGAATGGCAGCAATCTCGCGATCGCTCTTGCGCATGCGGGCATCGGCCAGCAAGGGCTGAACGCTTATGACCTCACGAAAAGGAAAAGCCTGACGGAGGCGTTGTTCAGTGACGGAGCCAGGGATGCAGTAGATGTGCTGGCAGCGGCTGGCGAGCACACGCAAGGTCTCCTCCCAGTGCGCCATGCGGCGCACGTCCCCGAAGCCTGTGGACTGGGCGGCGCGCGCGGCGGAGGCATCGAGCGCCGGGCCCGTCCAGAGGCGGCGGGTGGCATCCGAATCCGGCAAGAAAAGCAGGTCGCCATCCGCGTGCTTTTCGTCCGCAGGGGCGAGCAGCAGAGCAGCCCCGGGTTCCAGCCAGCCGCTGAGCCATGCGAAATTGGGCTCCTGGAAGAAACCGCCCCGCAATTCTCCGCGTTCGGCTTCGGTGTTGCCCTCCATCACCAGGACTGCATTCCTGAGTTTCTGGCGCAATGCAACGCGACGAGCAGTGTATTCCGAGACAGGGATGGGAACGCCGGAGCCGGCTGCGACCTTTTGCCTAGCGGGCATGGGCTACTTCCTGGAACTCGCCCATGGAGCGCGCGACGGGAAGCAGTTTGCCAGGGTTTAGGATACCCGCGGGATCGAACAATAGCTTGATTCCAGCCAAGTGATCCTGGAGCGCTTCCGGGTAAAGTTCGCCGAAGAGTTCGTTCTTCTCCATCCCCACACCGTGTTCGCCGGTGATGGTGCCTCCCTCGGCGACGCACATGGAGAGGATCTCGTCTCCAGCCTGCTTGGCTTTGTCGAGATCGCCATCCTTGCGGGCATTGAAAAGGATGATGGGGTGAAGATTGCCATCGCCCGCGTGGAAAATATTGCTGATGGTGAGGCCGTGTTTCTCGCTCACTTCATGGATATACTTCAGCAACTTGGGCAGCTTGCTGCGGGGAACTACGCCATCCTGCACGTAATAGGTGGGGCTAACACGCCCGATGGCGCCAAAGGCGTTCTTGCGGCCCTTCCACAGCAAGGCACGCTCCGCGTCGTCCTTTGCCACGCGCACCTGACGGGCGCCATTGGCTGAGCAGATTGCCTGTACGCGTTTCAACTGGTCGCGGATCTCCTCGCGGGCTCCGGCCAGTTCCACTAACAAAATAGCCGCGGCATCAATCGGGTAGCCTGCGTGTGTAGCCTCCTCCACCATCCGCAGCATGACACCATCCATCATTTCGAGGGCGATGGGAAGGACTCCCTCGGCGATGATCGCGGAAACCGTCTGGCCCGCCATTTCCGGGTCGTCGTAAACGGCAAGCATGGTTTCCACCGCTTCCGGGAGACGCATGATGCGCACCCAGATGGCGGTGACGATGGCGAGGGTGCCTTCGGAACCAATCACCAGACCACGGACGTCGAGACCGGGAAGGTCGCCCTCGGGTCCACCGCTCATGTGCACTTCGCCCTCGGCTGTGACGAACTCGATGCCCAGCACATGGTTGGTGGTGACGCCGTAGACGAGGGTATGGGGGCCGCCGGCGTTCTCCGCCACATTGCCGCCTACGGTGCACGCACGCTGGCTGGAGGGGTCTGGCGCATAGAAAAACCCGTGGGGCTGGAGCGCCACGGAGAGGTCGAGGTTTACGACGCCGGGCTGCACTTTCAGGTACTCGTCGGCCAGGTTGGTTTCAAGCACCTGATTCATGCGGACCATGGAGAGCACTACGCCACCGGCGCGCGGGATATGGGCCACCTTGAGCGCCTCGACGATCTCCTCTTCAGAGACCTCGAGCGCGCCGCCCTCGACCATCATAATCGAGTCGGCCGAGCCGGCGACGATCATATCGATGTCCGAGAACTCCAGGGCCTGGAAGGTCGGGTTGAGCACCCACTTGCCCTCGATGCGGCCGACGCGGACGCCGGCGATCGGGCCGGCCCACGGGATCTTGCTCGAGGCGAGCGCATAGGACGTGGCGACGAGGCCGAGCACGTCGTGGTC
>JAHCHD010000107.1 GCA_026129915.1 Bryobacterales bacterium | reverse complement strand
TCATCACAACCTCAGGACAAAGCACATAGCTAGCCGGGTCATCGCAATCGCCTGCACTTGAGAACAGCACTTGCCGTTCTCGGAAAGCAGTTGACCGTGGAAGTCCGCGACGCGGCTTAGTGCCAATAATCGCCACCAACGCTCCAGGTGACACCTTCCAGCAACGCACGCATCACCACAACACGCCGTCGCGCACAATCGTACCCAGCTCGCCGTCACAATCCGCCCCGAAGTATTCGCGCGGGGTGATTACAGAGCCCTAAGGGCAATGAGAGTTAGCCACGCCATCTCTGCCACGGCAACATTCTCATGCGCGTTGATCTATCGAACAGCCTACTGCGAAAACAGCGCCAACTGCGATAGGGTGAACATCATGCACACTTCCCGACGCGCCTTTCTGGCGGGGCTGGCGGCCATCCCAGCTTCTCTTTCTCTGATGCATTGCGGCAGCAGCACAACGACGAAACGGCCCAACATCCTGCTGGCCATTTCCGATGACCAGAGCTGGGCGCACACCAGTATCAACGGCGACAACGTGGTGAAGACACCTGCCTTTGACCGTATTGCGCACGCCGGGGTGCTGTTTCGCAATGCCGTGGCCGCCTCACCGGGATGCGCCCCTTCGCGGGCGGCGCTGCTTACCGGGCGGGCGCACTGGCAACTGCGCGAGGGGGGAACCCATGCCAGCTTCTTCCCCCGGGAACTGCAAGTGTACCCGGAACTACTCCAGAAAGCGGGCTACCACGTGGGGCTTACCGGCAAGGGCGGGGGACCGGCGAACTTCGAAGGCTCCGGCTGGGAGCATAACCCCGCAGGCAAGGGGTACACGGAGCGGAAACTTACGCAGCCGATTGAAGGGATCAGCAACCTGGACTATGCCGCCAACTTTGAAGACTTCCTGAAGGAAAAGCCAGCGGATGCGCCGTTCTGCTTCTGGTACGGCGCGCAGGAGCCGCACCGAGCCTTCAAGAAAGGAATCGGGCGTGAGGCTGGCAAGCGAGTTGAAGACGTGAAGGTGCCAGGCTTCCTGCCCGATTGCGAGGAAGTGCGCAGCGACATTCTGGACTACTACCAGGAGATCGAACACTTCGATGCCCACCTGGGACGGATACTCGAAATGCTCGAGAAGGCGGGGGAACTGGAGAACACGCTGGTGGTGGCCACCAGTGACAACGGCATGGCATTCCCTCGAGCCAAGGCGACCATGTATGAGTATGGCATCCACATGCCTCTGGCGATGATGTGGCCAGCGCAGTGCCCGGCTGGACGGACAGTGGACGATCCCGTGGGCTTCACTGACTTCGCCCCTACATTCTTGGAGGCAGCGAGTGTTGCGACGCCCGTCGATACCACAGGCAGGAGCCTGCTGCCGATTCTGAAATCGGAGAAGAGCGGCCTGGTGGATGACACCCGCAAGTTCGCCATCGCCGGGCGGGAGCGGCACTCGCACTCGCGCTTCGACAATCTGGGCTACCCGACACGGGCGTTGCGCACGCCGCAACACTTGTACATCCGCAACTTTGCGCCGGACCGCTGGCCAGCGGGCGACCCCGAGGGCTACCACGACATTGATGATTGTCCGACGAAAAGCTATATGCTTGAAAACCGCGAAGACCCGGCTGTGAAGGCGGTATTCGACCTCACCTTTGCCAAGATTCCCGGGGAGCAATTGTTCGACGTAGTGGCGGACCCGGATTGTTTGCACAATCTGGCTGAAGACCCGGCCCACCTGGAACTGAAGACGAAGCTGTCGGCGGATCTGGAAGCGACGCTGCGGTCGCACAAGGATCCGCGAGTGTTGGGCACAGGCGATGTTTTCGAGAGCTATCCGCGCCATTCGCCGATGCGTCCGCAATTGGGCGGCTTTGCCGAGCGCGGTGAGTACAACCCGAAGTACAAATAGCGGCCGGCATCGGAATTCCGTCAGGCAAAGCGCCCGCGTACACTGAATAGTTTGGGGAATCTGCATACCACCAGCGGCCGCTGGAAACTTGGAATGGGCCTGGCGCTTGTGACCGCGGGGTTATGGGGTTCGTTGCCCGTAGCGCTAAAAAGCCTGCTGGGCAGCATGGGTGCCGAGACTGTGGTTTGGTACCGGTTCACGGTGGCGGCGGTGCTGCTGGGCCTCGTCCTGGTGTGGCGGCGGAAACTGCCCGCGCCGCTGCCTCGCAAACGTATCGTGTGGAAGTTGCTGGCCGCCGCCTGCATCGCCTTTGCCGCCAATAACGTGATCTTTGTGATGGCCCTTGGCTACATCACCCCCACCGCGGCGCAGGTACTCATCCAACTGGCGCCGATGATGCTGCTGGCAGGCGGTGTCTTCGTGTTCAAGGAACGCTTCCATCGGGGTCAGGGCTTTGGCGTCCTGCTACTGGCAAGTGGCGTTGCACTGTTCTTTCGCGACCGTCTGGAGGAGCTGCTAAGCGGAATTGGCGCCTATTCGTTTGGCGTACTTCTGGTTGTAGTGGCTGCGGCGCTTTGGGCGGGATACGCCATGGCGCAGAAGCAGTTACTCACCGAGTATGGGTCGCCGGTGCTGATGTGGATGATCTACGCGAGCGGGGCGGTGATGATTCTGCCCATCGCCTCGCCTTCTCAGTTGCTGGCGCTCGATGCGGTGCAAGTGGGCGTGCTGCTGTACTGTTCGCTGCTCACCATCCTGGGTTACGGTGCGTTCGCTGAGGCGCTGGCGCACTGGGAAGCCACGCGGGTAAGCGCGGTGATTGCCATTACGCCACTGATTACGTGGTCAATCAACCAGGCAGCTTCCGCGGTAGCCCCCGGCTACGCACAATCTGAAAGCTTCACCCTGGTGAGTCTAGCCGGCGCGGGGTTGGTGACAGCGGGTTCCGCGCTGACGGCGCTGGGCAAACGCGGATAGGTTAAGCGGACAGGTTGCGTCCCGCGTTATTCAAAGTGTTCCCAGTCGATGCGCAAATGGTAGCGGTCCGCGCCACCCTTGGGGTCGTAGATGCGCAGCATCATCTCGTAGTTGTTTTGCGCAGCTGGCTTCTGCAGCACCACAAACTGTCCCCGGCCATCGCGCTTAACCACGTTCAAGTTCCGCAACGGACCCATCGGGAACGGCTGGGTGATTTCCGTACCGGCATCCTTCCCTTCCGCGCCCTTGAGGGTTTTCCACAGAATACGGTCGCCTTGCAGTCGGACTTCCACAACGTCATCCACGTGCAGACGCAGGTCGAGCCGGCCCTTGGCGGCCTGCTCGTTGTAATCCGCGGCGCGTGCCACCGGCACTGGCTCAAAGTCCTCCGGAATAGGGGGCAGGGTGACAGTGGCAGTGGCTACGGCGGCCAGTAACTCGGCGGTGGCGCCCCCCTCGCGCCAGGCGCGGCCGAGATCCGGCGTGTACTTAAAGCTGACCCCGCGCGTGGCGATCATGGCGGCGAGGGCTACCTGATCGTCGCGATTGCTCAGTGCCGCCTCAATCTCCTGGGGAGTGACGGCGTCGGATGGCATTTCCATCACGGCATCACCCTGGAAGGTGGGAACCTCAACAGGTTCGGGGGTTGGGGGGGCTTGGGGTGCCTGCGGAGCGGGGGGCGCTGGCGTGTCCAATTCCGGATTAAACTCAATAGCGCTGAGCACGGGCTGCCGGGCTCCGGCAGCAACCAAGCGGGCGCGGACCTCCGGGTTCAGCCGGAAGTTCACGTGCCGGTTGCTGATTTGCCGCACCAGCACATTCTGAGGAGGCTTCCCGCTCTTCAGCGCGAGAAGTATCTCATCGAGAGTGAACGGAGCAGCATCTGCCCGCACCGGCACCAGCAGGCAGACGCAGAGTGCCACCAACGGCAAAATTACCCGCGATACCGAGAATCCAATGGACGGCTGCATGGTGATGACTCCATGAAGCTTCCGGCGGCCGCGAAGGCCCGTGGAGCGGGGGAGGCGGCTAACGAAAGCGCTACCCCATCATACCCGCCTGCGTGTGCAAGCGGTAAAGCAAGCTCCGCAAGCGCGCCCGCGTCGTTGCCCTTCGTTGCCTGCGTCCCCTATGATGGAATCTACCCGCTATGGATCCTCAGCGTTTTCAGGATGGCCTCACTTTTGACGACATCCTCTTGCAGCCCGGTTATAGCAATGTCCTACCCGCGGAGGTGGACACCAGCACCCAGGTAACCCGAGAAATCAGCCTGAATGTTCCCGTCGTGAGCGCCGCGATGGATACGGTCACGGAAGCCCACCTCGCCATCGCGCTGGCCCGCGAGGGGGGCATCGGCATTATTCATCGGAATATGTCGATTGAGCGGCAGGCTGAGGAAGTGGACCGCGTGAAGCGCTCAGAGAGCGGCATGATCGTGGACCCCGTAACCATCGAGCCGGAAAAGAAGATCGCCGATGCGCTGGATGTGATGCGGCGCTTTCGCATCTCTGGTGTGCCGGTGGTGAAGAACAATAAGCTGGTGGGCATCCTCACCAACCGGGATTTGCGCTTTGAAACCCGCTACGATCTGCCGATTGCGGACGTGATGACCAAGGACAACCTGATCACCGTCCCGGTAGGCACCACCTTGGAGCAGGCCGAAGAAATCCTCCACCAGCACAGGGTGGAAAAGCTGCTGGTGGTGGATGACGAATACAACCTGAAGGGGTTGATTACGGTTAAAGACATCCAGAAGAAGGTAAAGTACCCTTACGCGGCGAAAGACGAACAGGGGCGCTTGCGATCCGGCGCGGCGGTGGGCGCGGGCGGGGACTTCTTTGAGCGCGCGCAGGAATTGATTCGGATGAAGGCGGACCTGCTTGCCATCGATACGGCGCATGGACATTCCGAACGCGTTCTGGAAGCGGTGCGGAAGATCAAGAGCCGCTACCCGGAAGTGCAACTGATTGCCGGCAATGTTGCCACCTACGAGGGCGCCAAGGCGCTGATCGACGCGGGCGTTGACGGCGTGAAAGTGGGCATCGGCCCGGGTTCCATCTGCACCACGCGTATCGTGTCGGGCGTGGGAATCCCGCAAATTACGGCCGTCATTGAGTGTGCCAAGGCAACCAAGGACGCTGGCGTTCCGCTGATCGCCGATGGCGGCATCAAGTACTCAGGCGACATCACCAAAGCCATTGCCTGCGGCGCGCAATGCGTAATGATCGGTAGCCTGTTCGCGGGCACGGAAGAGAGCCCGGGCGAAACCATCCTGTTCCAGGGGCGCACATTCAAGAGCTACCGGGGCATGGGTTCTCTGGGAGCAATGTCGCAGGGCAGTTCTGACCGCTACGCCCAGGACGCCAGCCAGAAGCTGGTGCCGGAAGGCGTGGAAGGCCGGGTGGCGTTTAAGGGCTCACTGTCAGAAATGGTGTATCAGATGGTGGGCGGCGTGAAATCGGGAATGGGCTACGTGGGTGCGCGCAGCATTCTCGAACTCCAGGAAAAAGCACGATTCGTGAAGCTGTCAAATGCCGGCTTGCGCGAAAGTCACGTACACGACGTGATCATCACCAAGGAAGCACCGAATTACCGGATTGAATCGACTGTCTAGCTTGCGGCGCCAGGAGCCCCACTAGCCGCGCCAAGCGACGGAGGTCGTCTTCCCGTTGCCCTCCAGGTTGCCACCCATGGCGTGCAGTTTGAAGTCCGCGCCCTCGGCGGAAAGTTCCACTTCCGTCCAGCCGGTCGGTTCCGAATCTGCGAAATTGTAGCCAACGGCGGGCAGGTTGATGCAGTGCAAGCCGTCCATTACGTCGAAGCGATATCGATGCGAGTGGCCGTAAATCAGCGCCTTCACCTTCTTGCTGGGCTTCAGAATCCGCAGGAGGCGCTCCGCGTCAAGCAGTTCGCCGTCGTTATCGCCTGGGGTGTGGTGGACGAAAACGATGGTGGGCGTGTCGTCGGAGGAACTTAAATGGCGTTCCAGCCATGTGCGCTGCTCTTTGCCCAGCAGGCCGGGCGTGAAGTCGGGCATCATTAGAGAATCGAGCACAAGCAGGCGCACCGGGCCGGCGGGAACTGCCAGCACGTGGCGATCTCGCACCGTCTGCGCATCCCCGGGATGCTTGGCGAAGGCGCTTTGGAAGTTTTTGCGGTGGTCGTGGTTGCCGAGCGCCATGGCGACGGGCATCTTTGCGGAGACCGGGGCGAGCAGTTGGATAAGGTTCTCGTAGTCTCCAGGTTCGCCGGTTAGCCGGGCGAGGTCGCCATCAATCACCGCGCCTTCAACGCCCGAGGAGGCGACAGCGGGCGCAACCTTCGCGAGTTGATCGTACGGACGAAAGCCACGATAGGTGTTGGCGCGGTCAGCGGCAACGTGGGTATCGGAGAAGAAGGCCCATCGTGCGCGACTCGCCTGGGCGCGGCCTGGGACAATCGCCTGGGTAAGCGAAACAGCAGCGGCGCTAACGGCAAGAAACTCCCGGCGCGATGGCAGCGTCAAATAGGGCATCCAGTCCTCCTGAGCGATTGTGGCCCGCGACATTTGCGGGCTGCACAACAGTTCCTGTAACAGGCTACCGGAATGTGCCGCGCCGGGCAAAGCCAGTTTGCGGCGAAAGAGCGGGATTTCGGCGATTTGTAACGCAGTACCGCTCTCAACCATAATCAAATCAAACGGCATCGCTTGGAATTACTACACGGATTGCCATGGGGAGCACCTGATGATGCGGATATTCTCGACCGCGATGCTAGCGATGCTAGCCGCCCTGGCGCTATGCGGCCAGGACAGCCCTCCGCGCGCTGGCGCCGTGGAGACCTTCCCCCTGGACAACTTGAAGCCAGGGATGCAGGCAACGGCGTGGACGGTGTTCACCGGCACTGAGGCTGAACAGGTTCCCATTGAGATCATTGGCATTTGGAAGAATGCCTGGGGGCCGCGGCAGCACATCATTCTTGGCAAGATGGGTGGCAAGGCAGCCATCACGAACGTGGCGGGCGGCATGAGCGGCAGCCCTGTCTATATCGACGGCAAACTGGTAGGCGCTGTGTCTCTGCGCCTTAGCGTGTTTTCGCCAGATGCTATCTGCGGCATCACGCCCATCGACCAGATGCTGGAAATCAACGAGTTCGACGAGAGCCAGCCTGCCGGCGCGAAGTCCCCGGATAAGGCAAACACCACCGCCGGGCTGACACTTCCCGACGGATTCGCCACGAAGGTCTTTGCCGCTGGCGCAGACGGGCTGAGTGCACTTGCCGGGGCGCAACTGACTCCCATTGAGACTCCGCTGGCCTTCAGCGGCTTCACTGAAGATACCATCAGCACCTTCGCGCCCCTGCTCAAACAGATGGGACTGAACCCGGTGCGGGGTGGCGCGAGTCTCGGATTAGGTGCGGGCGTGGCGTCTGGAGGCGCTAGTGCCCCCATGAATTCGGCCAAACCCGTTGAGGGCTGGCAGAACGCACTTCCTCCAGGAAGCCCGGTGGCGGGTGTGCTTGTGTCGGGCGACATGAGCATGAGCGGCCTTGGCACGGTGACCTTCAACGACGGCAAGCGGGTGCTGGCCTTCGGCCATTCGTTCTTCAACCTCGGCCCGGTGAGCATGCCGATGGCCCAGGGCGATGTACTCATGGTGCTGGCAAGCCAGTTCCAGCCCAATAAGATCGCCAACGCCACCGACGTGGTGGGCGTGCTGAAGCAGGATCGCCATAGCGGCATTATGGGTGTGCTGGGCGAGAGCGCCGAGATGGTGCCCGTGTCTGTGAAGGTGCGCAGTTTTACCGACGCTAACGAAGTGCGAAGCGAGAAGGACCTGACCTTCCAGGTGTTCGTGCACCAGAAGTGGACCCCTGTGCTGATGATGCTAACGCTGTTCAATTCCATCAACGGGCTGAACGAGTTCATGGACGATGCTACGTACCGCTTCGAAGGCTCGATTGAGTTTGAGAACAACCAGCGCATCCAGCTTTCTACCATTCGGCCGCAGCAAGATGTTCCAATGCCCGCACACCTGATGCTGGCGGGCTGGTGGGCGGACAAGTTCAACCAGCTATTCCAGAACCAGATGGTGGCCCCTCGGGTGCGCAATGTGGCAATGACGGTGGATCTGCTACCCCAGAGGCGGGTGGCGGCGATTGAGAATGCTTGGATCGACAAGACCGAGGTAGCGGCGGGAGACACGGTGAACGTGAAGGTGTTCCTGCGTCCCTATCGTGGGGACCGCATTGAGCACACGTTCACCCTGCGGGTCCCCCCACAGATGCCGCCCGGGGAACATCGCCTGCTGTTTTCTGACGCCGAAACTCTGAACCGTCAGCAATCCCTGGTGCGCAGCGCGAATAAGCATCTGGGTATGGACCAGACAGTATCCCTGCTCAACCAGGAACGCAGCAACGACAAGTTGTACGTATCCCTGGTGCAAGCTACGCCTTCGCTCTACGCGGAGGATAAGGTGCTGCCGCGCCTGCCAAACTCCGTGCTGAACGTAATGAACCCGGCGATGGCGCCAACACGCTCCACCGTGAATCTGAGCCAGACCATCGAAGAAGCGAAGGCGATTCCCTTCGACTACATGATTGACGGCAGCCTGGCGCTTCGGCTGAAGGTGAACTAGCCTGTTTCACCACGCCCTGTGCGCCCGCCGCAAGGCAGAAAGAGAACGATCCGCTGATGAGACGCATGGTGTGCTTTATAGGCCTGCTGAGCCTGCTGAGTATTGGTATGTCCGCCGTGGAAACCTCCACGTGGACGCAGTCTTCTGTGGAAGAGTTCCAGAAAGGCAAGCGCGAGCGGGTAGCCCTGCGCAGTGACGGCACGCTGCACCTGGCGCCGGCGGTGAAGGAACTCCTTAACGCCTCATCGAACGCGGTATGGGCACTGGCAGCAGACGATGCGGGCGTGCTCTACGCCGCGGCTCCGGCGCCAGAGGGTGGCAAGGTGCGGGTGTTCCGCCTGACGCCGAATGGCGCCCCCGAAACCCTTGCGGATGTGGACGGACTTACTGCCTTTTCCTTGGCGGTGGACAAGCAGAAGCGGGTATATGTAGGCGTGTCTCCACAGAGCAAGATCTATCGGATCTCTGGGGGCACGGCGGAACTGTTCTATACGGCACAGGCTGAGTACATCTGGCAAATGGCCTTTGGCGCGAACGGCGACCTGTATGTGGCGACGGGCGACAAAGGCGTAATCTACCGCGTGAATCCCAACGGCGAAGGCACGGTGTTCTTTGAGACGGAAGAGACCCATGTGCGCACCCTGCTGCTGGATGGCGACGGCAATATCTACGCGGGCACTTCTCCAGGAGCGTTGGTGATGCGGATATCCCCCGCGGGTGAAGGATTCGTGCTTCACCAGAGCGACCGCGACGAGATTGTTGCCCTTGCACGGGACACCGACGGTAATGTGTATGCCGCCGCGGTGGGGCCGAAACGAAGCCTGACCGCACCGCGCCCGGTACCCGCCCCCCTACCCACCCAGCAGCCGCAACCCGCGCAGGGCACACAACCC
Organism: Bryobacterales bacterium; assembly: GCA_026129915.1. GTDB lineage: Bacteria > Acidobacteriota > Terriglobia > Bryobacterales > Bryobacteraceae > JACTMJ01. Next base: position 8,203 of record JAHCHD010000107.1, on the reverse strand, counting down.
CAGCAGACGTCCCGGCCACCGGGGCAAGCACAACCTGGCCCGGTGCAACCGCGCGTCGCGCTTAGCGGAGGTTCCCAGGTGTTGCGTGTGGCTCCCAATGGTTTCCCGACGGTGATGTGGGAAAGCGACCGGGAATATGTCTACTCACTGGCTCTGAACGGCAAAGGCCGGCTGGTGGCAGGAACGGGGAATGAAGGCGGACTGTACGAGATTGAGTCCGCGGGCAAGTCAACGTCTTTATTGAACGCTACTGGCGAACAGGTAACCGCCCTGCTGCCCTTGGCCAATGGCGGGATCGCGTTTGCCACGTCGAACATTGGCAAGGTATTCCAGGCGGGTCCTGAAGTGGCGGCGGATGGGGTCTTTGAAAGCAGTGTGTTTGATTCCGAGTTCTTCGCACAATGGGGAAGACTTGCCGCCTTGGGCAATGAAGGTGGCGGGTCACTGGCCATTTCTTCGCGTAGCGGAAACGTGAATCGTCCGCGGAAGGACTGGAGCCCTTGGTCGCCATCGGTTGGGTTTGGGGAAGAACAGAGTATGGGTGTACCTCCGGCACGGTATTTCCAGTGGAAAGCGGAGCTTAAGCGCGGCAGTGGAATGGGGCCGGAACTGAGATTGGTGAGTGTCGCCTACCGCAATCGCAACGTGCCGCCAACGGTATCGGTAACCGAAGCAACACCGCCAAACTACGCCTTCCCCCCGCGCTCTCTAGCCGTCGCACAGAGTGGCAAGATCACCCTGAGTCCACTGTCATCAAAATCGCGGCCGTTGTCGTCCACCTTGAACCCTGCCATGCAGGGTGGCGCGTTGGGGATGAACTACGCCAAGGGTCAGGTGGGCGTGCGCTGGCTGGCGGAAGACGCCAATGGCGACGACCTCACCTACAAGTTGGAGATCCGGCCCTCGAAGGGCGGAAACTGGCTGACTCTGGTGGAAGACTTGGAAGAACCGCAGTACAGCTGGGATTCGACATCGTGGCCCGACGGGCTCTATGAGGTACGCATCACGGCGAGCGACCACAAGTCGAATCCGCCAACCGATGCGCTTACCGCGAGCGAGGTCACTGAGGCTTTCCTGGTTGATAACACCAAGCCAGTGATCGATGGGTTGATCGCCACGCGGGCTGGCTCGGCTTCCGCGGCAACGGTGACCGCCCGGTGGAAGGCCACGGATACCCTCAGCCAGGTGCGGCGCGCCGAGTACTCACTGAATGGCAAGGATTGGATTCGCGTGGAACCCCGTAATGGGCTCTCTGACGCGCGCAGCCTGGATTATGAACTGGTCCTGCGTCCCGCTCCCGAGGCGGGTTCCGTGCTTACCGTGCGCGTGCGCGACGAATTCGACAACGAAGCCGTGGCGAGCGTTACGATAGCCCAGTAATTCCAAGGTTCAGGCGTCCCGATGGCCGGGCAGAGAACCCCTTTGCCCAAACAGGCGATAATGGCCTTTTGACTTATGGTGGAAACAGTTCAATGGACTGCGGATGGGGTGGTGCTGATTGACCAGACCCGGCTTCCGCGTGAGATCGAGTACGTAACCTGCAAGACCTATCAGGAGGTAGCCGTCGCGATCAAAGACATGATCGTGCGCGGTGCCCCCGCGATTGGGGTGACAGCGGCCATGGGCGTGGCTCTGGGCATGCTGCATTCGGACGGGGCAGACCCCGATGCGGAAATCGAGCGGATAATCGACACGCTTGCCCGTACACGCCCCACGGCGGTGAACCTGTTCTGGGCGCTAGATAGGATGAGGGTGGTTTACCTCTCAGTGAAGGGCCGGCCGATCACGGATATTCGGCAACGGCTGGTGGACGAGGCTGTTCTGATTAAAGCCGAGGACATTGCAATCAATGAAGCCATGGGCCAGCATGGTGCGGCGCTGGTGCCCAATGGGCGCACCGTACTTACCCACTGCAATGCGGGCGCTCTGGCCACGGCGGGCTATGGAACTGCGCTGGGCGTTATCCGGGCGGCAGTAGCCAGCGGCAAACAGATAGACGTGTTTGCCGACGAGACCCGGCCCTTCCTGCAGGGCGCGCGGCTCACCGCGTGGGAACTGCAGCAGGACGGAATCCCGGTGACGCTGATTACCGACAACATGGCCGGGCACTTCATGAAGACAGGACGGATTGGCTGCGTGGTGGTGGGTGCGGATCGCATTGCCGCCAACGGCGACGTCGCCAACAAGATTGGCACATACTCGGTGGCCGTGCTCGCAAAGGAAAACGGCGTACCCTTTTATGTGGCTGCTCCCATCTCTACCATTGACCTGAAGCTCGCTTCCGGGGACGAAATCCCCATCGAGGAACGTGCTGCTTCGGAAGTGACTCGCGTGGGCGGCGTGGAAGTGGCGCCAGACGGGATTGCCGTGGCGAACCCCGCGTTCGATGTAACCCCGCACCGCTACGTGACGGGCATCATCACAGAGCGCGGCGTGGCGAGGGCTCCTTACACAGAGAGCCTGGCGACACTGGTGAACCAGCCGGCAACCTAGGGGCCGCTTGGCTGGCGGAGGAAAGGATACACAAGACGATGAGAAAACTGACGCTGCTGGCAGTGGCGATTTGCGTGATGCTCGCGCTACCCGCGCTCGCGATCAATGAACATTCCAATCGCCGCGCGCCCGGCTGGAGCCTGCCGGACACGAATTTCAAGTTTCATGACCTGATGGATTTCCGCGGCAAGGTGGTGCTGATCGAGTTCATGCAGACCAGTTGCCCGCACTGCCAGGAGGCCACGCAGAACCTGAAGAAGATTGCGGGACGCTATGGCCCGAACGTGGTGCTGATCCATGTTGTGAATCCGCCGTCCTCAATGAATGATGTGCAAAGCTACATCTCGAAGAACCAGATCGCCTCTCCTGTGCTGTTTGATTCCGGGCAGGTGGCGGCCTCCTACTTGCGTATTACGCCTGCCAACCCTGGCTTTGACGTGCCCCATTTGTTCGTTGTCAACAAAGAAGGCCAGATCGTCAATGATTTCGGCTATTCCCCATCCACCAAGGATTTTTTCTTCGGCAACGCACTGACACCCATCCTGGACAAGCTGGCCAAGTAAGGCGCGTCGGCCTTAGGGGAGCTACACGGGGCGCGCGGTGTCGCGGTGATGCGTGTTGACGATGAATTCAAGATCCCGCAGCCGTTGGGCAATTTCCTCAGCAATCATCACTGAGCGATGATGCCCGCCCGTGCAGCCAAAGGAAACCGTGAGGTAGCTTTTCCCCTCGCGGATGTAGTGGGGGATCAGGTATGCAAGCAACTCGGTGATGCGCTGGATGAATTCTTCGGTTTGAGGAAAGCCGCGGATGTATTCGGCCACGCCGGGGTCAAGCCCGGTGAGGTGGCGGAACTCCGGCAGGTAGTTGGGGTTGGGCAGGAAGCGGACATCGAACAGCAGGTCACTGGTATCGGGAACGCCATGCCGGAATCCAAAACTGGTCATGGAGATCCGAAGTGGGGGCTGCTCGGCTCCTTCCCCGAAACGCGCGTGGACATAGTCGCGCAGTTCGTGGACATTGAATTGGGATGTGTCGATGACGACATCAGCCAGTTCGCGGATGGGCGCCAGACGGACACGTTCCGCTTCAATGCTTTCGCGCAGGTTGGCAAACTCGCCAAGCGGATGCGGGCGGCGCGTCTCACTATAGCGACGCAGCACCGCATTGGTTTGGCAATCCATGAAGACCAGCACCGTTTCCAATTGATCACGAATCTGCAGAAACACCTCGGGCAGATCTCCTAGCCCCTTCTCGCCCCGAATATCCACCACGATCGCGGCCTGCTCGATGGACGGGGATTCCTTGATGAGCGAGGCGAATGTGGGCAGCAGCCCAACGGGCAAATTGTCTACCGCGTAGTACCCCAGGTCTTCCAGGCTGCGCAGTACGGTTCCCTTCCCTGACCCGCTTAGGCCGGTAATTATGATCAAACTGGGAGTAGTGGGATCCGTCACGGGAGATGAAAGGTCGCTCATGGAGTGCGGCTCAACGTGCGCTGGTCTTTGGTTGCGCAGCTTCATTGTCGCGCAACAAAGGGGCAAGAACCATCCCCAAAAGCGAATCGGCCGTTATGCCCACGGAGAGCCGGATCGACGCCCAAATCATTTTCAGAGACTCGCGTTTTTCGCTCTTCTCAGGCTCCTCAGAGGGAGTTACACTGGGACGGTTTCTCCATAACCACACTGTAGTTCAGAGCGAGGAATCGGCCCCACCATGATGTACCCGGTTTGTGTGCGCTTACCAGCCGAAACGGCGCTTGCTTCGGCGCTTTGGAGCGTCTTGGAGACCGGGTCATCTCTTCATAGCGGCTTGCGAGGGCATCGAGCGTTTGCGGGCGCTCATCGCCAGCACCTGGACACCTTGCTGCATCTGCTACGGGGCAAGCTCACTGGCGAAGGACGCGGCGGAAACAGCGTGTGGATGGAGCGGCGTGAGTTGGGCGACCTCCTGGTGGTGCTGGATGAGGGGCTACGCACCTTGGCGAGGCAGCCGCTGGCGCACGAAGTGAATATCCGGCATCAGGAGGCCGTAATGGAGTTCCTGCGCGAGATTCGCCGCCAATTGCCTGCCCCGCGCAAACCCGCGTCTCGACAGACGCCCGGCACGGAACCCGCCGAAGTGATGGTCGCCGCTGCTTCCGGCGACTGAGTTCCCTTGCGTCCACACATTCTTCCGCCAAGCCCGCCTTTCCGGTCGCTGCGGGTTGATCCTGTAATTCGCCCAGCCCAACCAGAATTCACTCCGGACTCCGTGCCAGACGCCAGACTCCGTGCCAGAATAGTGGCGATGACGAACAATCTGGTTTCCATCCTGGGCGTGCCCATGGATTTGGGCGCGGGACGGCGTGGCGTGGATATGGGGCCATCCGCAATTCGCGTGGCACAACTCGGTGCGCGACTGCGCGACTTGGGCTACGAAGTGGAGGATTTGGGCAACATTGACGTGGTGCAGCCGGAGAGCATTCCGATGCAGGACGACAAGCTACGCTACCTGCCCGAAATCGCAGAAACCTGCGCTCGTGTGGCGAATGTGGTGAGCCGGATTCTCGAAAACGGGCGTTTGCCGGTGGTGCTGGGAGGCGACCATGCCATCACGATGGGCACCGTGGGCGGCGTTTCTGGCTACTATCACGAACGCGAACGCAAAATCGGGATGATCTGGATTGATGCCCACGCCGACATGAATACGCCGGAAACCACGCCATCGGGAAACGTCCATGGCATGCCCCTGGCTGCCACCATTGGCATGGGTCCGGAAGCCCTGACGCAATTGCGCGGCTTCGCGCCAATGGTGCACCCCGAGAACGTGGCACTTGTGGGTATCCGGTCAGTGGACTCGCTGGAGCGCCTGAACGTGCGCAAGTCGGGCATCATGAGCTTCACCATGCGGGATATCGACGAGCGAGGAATGCGCAGCGTCATGGACGAAGCCATCCGCATTGCCTCGAACGGTACCGAAGGTCTGCATGTTTCGCTGGACCTCGACGCGGTAGACCCCTCTGAAGCGCCAGGTGTCGGCACGCCCGTAAAGGGCGGGCTTAGCTACCGCGAAGCGCACCTGGCGCTGGAGATGATTTCCGACTCACGCAAGTTGCTCTCGATTGACTGCGTGGAAGTGAATCCAGTGATTGACGACGCCAACCGTACCGCGATTCTGGCCGTCGAGTTTTTGACATCCGCACTGGGCAAGCGCATCCTGTAGCGCGAGTGGCGGGATACGCCACTCGCTTGGCTCTCCCGCAACTACCGTTCAAAGATATTCACAATGCCACCCAGCACGGAGCCTTCACCGGTGCGCTGACCGCCAGCACGCGGCGCATTGGCCAGGATGCGGTCAGCAAGCCTGGAAAACGGCAGGCTCTGCAGGTAGACTACGCCCGATCCGCTGAGTGTGGCCAGGAACAAGCCCTCGCCGCCGAAGATCATTGACTTGAGGTTGCCTGCGCGCTGGATGTCATAAGAGACAGACGGCGTGAAGGCGACGATACAGCCGGTATCCACGCGCAAGGTCTCGTTGCGCAATTCCTTGCGAATGATGGTGCCGCCGGCGTGCAGAAATGCCATGCCGTCCCCGCGCAAACGTTGCAGAATGAAGCCCTCTCCGCCAAAGAGCCCGGCTCCAAAGCGCTGTGCGAACGCGATGGAAAGCTGCGTGCCAAGAGCGGCGCAGAGGAAGGCGTCTTTCTGGCAAATGATGTCCTGGCCCACCTGCGCCATGTCCACAGGGATTATCTTGCCAGGATAGGGCGCGGCGAACGCCACACTTCGCTTGCCCTGCCCCCGGTTCGTGAAGTGGGTCATGAAGATGGACTCGCGAGTGAGTACCCGTTTGCCCACGGCGAAAAGCTTATCCATCACGCCAGCATTGGGATTGGACCCGTCGCCCATCTTGGTCTCGAACTGGATGAAATCCTCCATGTAGGCCATGGCCCCAGCCTCGGCGATCACTGATTCGCCTGGGTCAAGTTCCACCTCCACCAACTGCAGGTCGTCGCCAAAAATGCGGTAGTCCACCTGATGACAATACATTGCGGGATTAGTCTCCTTCCGTTCCGCGCCGGCAGTGAAGCCACAATCGCCGGGTGCATTCTTCTATACGTACCACCTTGGAATTTATTCATCCTTTCGTGCAACAGAGCCATTCCAATTTGGTGGGTTGCTTGGATGGAGTGCCGCCGATTTCGCAGTCCGCCCGGCTCCTGCTTTCGCGTGGCCGCGACAGCTACCAGGGGATCGTCTCGCTTACGGTTGCCGTTCCTTGGCTGCAGACCAATGGGTGTGAATGATCCGCCACCCTTCCTGCTTTTTCACCACTCGTGTCCAAATTAGCTTCCGCCCACCAGCCGCCCGTAAGGCAGGCGCTCGTCTGGTAGGGTGAGAATCAGTTCCGCAAGAACGACTCCACCTTCCCAGAGGAGCGCCATGAATCGAGTATCCAGCATTTTCAGCCAGATGTTGAAGCTCGTGCCCAGGCCCTTGTTCCAACGCGCCGTCGATGAGCAGCGTGGCGAGCGCCATGCGCGCGGCTGCCGCTCATGGGACCAGTTCGTCGCCATGCTCTTTTGCCAGCTTGGCCATGCCAAGAGTCTGCGCGAGATCGAAGAGGGACTGCGCGCCGCCGAAGGCAAGTTGCGGCACGTCGGCGTCAAGGAAGCGCCCGCTCACTCGACGCTTGCCTATGCCAACCAGCACCGGCCCTGGCAGGTCTACGAAGCGCTGTTCACGTTGCTCAGTGAGAGCCTCGCCAAGAAGCTCAGCCAGGCCGAGCGCAGCCCTCATCTGGCCCTTCCCAAACGCCTGCTTAGTTTGGACAGCACCGTGATCGATCTCTGCCAGAAGGTCTTCAACTGGGCCAAATACCGCAAGACGAAGGGCGCGGTAAAACTGCACCTGCTGCTGGATCACGAGGGGCTGATGCCCTACTATGCGGTGATTACCGAGGGCAAGAAATCCGATATCGCCGTTGCGCGTAACCTCGAGCTGCCGGCTGGAAGCATGCTGGTCTTTGACCGTGGCTATTGCGATTACGACTGGTTTGCGAAGCTCACCCGTAGGCAGGTGCACTTTGTCACGCGCCTGAAGAAGAAAGCTTCCTACGCGGTGGTGGAAACGCGCACGGCCGCAGGCACCGGCGTGCTTTCAGACGAAATCATCGTCTTCGCGCAGCAGGCTACAGAGGACACGGAGGACTTCTTCCGGCTGGTGCGCTACTGGGACGAACAGACCAAGCGCGAGTTCACTTACCTGACCAACGAGACCGACTTGCCGGCGGCGACGATTGCCGCGATCTACCACGAGCGCTGGCAGATCGAGCTGCTATTCAAGGCGCTGAAGCAGAACCTGAGGATCAAGAGTTTCGTGGGCACGAGCGCCAATGCGCTGAAGACGCAAATTTGGACAGCACTGATCGCGCTGCTGCTGGTGCGGTTCCTGCAACTGAAGAGCAAGCTCAGCTGGCACCTGTCGCGCTTCATCGCCTTGCTTCGCCAGCAACTGTTCGTCTACAGGGACCTGTGGATGTTCCTGGACCATCCCTTTGATGGTCCGCCGGGAGCGAATGTGGAGGTGGACTCGCCACCGCCGTTGCTAGCAGCGCTCTTCGAGCCGCTGCTGCGGGGACCTGAACCAAAAAGTGAGCCTACCAGCGCCCCGGAGTCAACAACCGGAGGGGTTCCAGAGATGGCTTGACGCTAATTTGGACAGCAGTG